>CAYNCR010000140.1:0-7428 GCA_964395575.1 uncultured Desulfohalobiaceae bacterium | reverse complement strand
GTGCTCTCCACCATGCGCAGGGCTATCACGTGCTCATAGGTTCGCTCATCCCCCATGACACCCACGGTCTTCATGGGCAACAGCACCGCAAAACCCTGCCAGATCTTGAAATACCACCCGGAGGCCACTAACTCGTTGTTCACTATCTTGTCCGATTGGCGCAGGATCTCCAGCCCCTCGGCATTCAACGGACCGATCATGCGTATGGCCAGCCCCGGCCCGGGGAAGGGATGCCGCCAGACCAGAAAATCGGGCAGGCCAAGCTCCAGGGCCACCTTGCGCACCTCGTCCTTGAACAGCTCACGGAGCGGCTCGATGAGCTCCAGATTCATCCGCTCCGGCAGGCCGCCCACGTTGTGATGCGTCTTGATCACCGCGGAGGGCCCTTTGGAGGAAACGCTTTCGATCACGTCGGGGTAGAGCGTGCCCTGGGCCAGGAAGCGCACTCCCGAAATGTCGCTCGCTTCCCGTTCGAAGACCTCGATGAAGGTGTTGCCCACGATCCTGCGTTTCTCCTCGGGGTCGGACACCCCCTCAAGCTTGGAGAGGAACTCCTCCTGTGCCTGGACGTAGCTCAGATTCAGATCGAAGTGGCGACGCAGGTACTGGACCACCTCCTCGCCCTCATCCGCACGCAGGAGCCCGTTGTCCACAAATATGCAGTGAAGCTGATCCCCCAGGGCCTGATGGAGGAGCACAGCCACAACCGTGGAGTCGATCCCGCCGCTCAGACCGCAGACCACCTTGCTGGAACCGACTTGTTCCCGCACAGTCTGGATCTGGGATTCGATAAAGGAGGCCATGCTCCAGGTGGGCTCCAGGCGAGCGACCTCGAAAAGAAAATTGCGCAGAACCCTGTCTCCGCCCTCGGTATGGGAGACTTCCGGATGGAACTGCAAACAATGGATTTGCCGTTGGGAATCGGCCATGGCGGCCACATCCACCTGATCCGTGCGGGCGGACACGGAGAAGCCCACGGGGGCCTCGAGCACGGTGTCCCCGTGGGACATCCAGACCTTGAGGCTGTCGCCGGGTGCGGCCACGCCCTTAAACAAAAGACTGTCCTCGAGGACCTTTAGATTGGCCCGGCCGTATTCCCGGTTCTCCGAGGGCTGGACCCGCCCTCCGCACATACGGGCCAAAAGCTGCATTCCGTAGCAGATCCCCAGAACGGGACAGCCCAGGGAGAGGACACTTTCGTCCAACCCCGGTGAGTCGGGATCGGAGACGCTCGCAGGCCCCCCGGAAAGTATCAGGGCGCTCGGAGCGAGCTCCTCGAGGCGGCTCACGGAGATCCCGCAGGGATGGATCTCGGAGTACACCCCGGCCTCGCGCACCCGCCTGGCGATGAGCTGGGTATACTGCGACCCGAAATCGAGAATGACCACTTTCTGTTGCTTTTGTGTCACGAAAACAGCTCCTGTCATTGCTGCTAAGGGGATTTACCGGACCCTGAAGCCCGAAAAAGTTTACAGGCTATTTCTCGCCCAGGTGGTCGGAGCTCTGAGCCAGGTTATAAACATTTCCTTTTTACATAAAAATCTGAGGTACTATTTGAATTGTTTAATAAAATGGCATGATTGTTCCCGGATCGGCCCGGGAACGAGGATTGTATACGAGCTGTGTTTGGACGAAGACGTGTCCCTATCCGAGGCGCAAGAGATTTTGAAACCGGAGTGTATGGATAATACACGAGGATTTCAAAATCTCGCAGCAACGAAGGAGAGGGGCGCGTATTCGTCCAAACACCTCCACCTAGCTCATGTCGACTTGGTAGTTGGGCGCCTCCTTGGAGATGAGCACGTCGTGGACGTGGCTCTCCCTGTATCCGGCCTGGGAGATCTGCACAAAGCGCGACTTCTGCTGCAGCTCGGAGATATTCTCGCTGCCCACGTATCCCATGCCGGAGCGCAGGCCGCCCACCATCTGATACAGGGTTTCCCGGACCTTGCCCTTGTAGGGAATGCGGCCCACGATCCCTTCGGGGACGTATTTCTCCATATCCTCCTGGCCATAGCGATCCTGGCTGCCCTCGCGCATGGCGTCGATGGAGCCCATGCCGCGATAGATCTTGTAGCGCCGTCCCTGATACAGGATGGTTTCGCCCGGGCTTTCCTCGGTTCCGGCGAGCATGCTGCCCATCATCACCGAATCCGCGCCGGAGGCGATCGCCTTGACCAGATCCCCGGAGAACTTGATTCCTCCATCGGCGATGAGGCAGCCGTCCATTTCCCGCGCCGCCTGAATGCATTCCATGATTGCCGAAACCTGGGGAACGCCCACTCCGGAAACCACTCGCGTGGTGCAGATGGAACCCGGACCGATACCGACCTTGATGGTATCCGCCCCGGCCTGGAGCAGAGCCCGGCTTCCGTTGTACGTGGCCACGTTTCCGGCTATGACCGGACACTCGGGGAAATTGTGCTTTATGGACTCCACTGCCCGGATCACGTTTTTGCTGTACCCATGGGCCGAATCCAGCACCAGCGCATCCACCCCGAAATGGATCAGGGACTGCACCCGCTCTTCCAGATCCTCGCCCACTCCGACAGCGGCCCCGACGCGCAACCGGCCCAGCTCATCCTTGCAAGAATCGGGGTATTTCTTGATCTTCTCGATATCCTTGATGGTGATGAGGCCCTTCAACCTGCGTTCCTCATCCACGACGAGAAGCTTTTCGATGCGGTTCTGGTGCAGGATGCTCTTGGCCTGCTCCAAATCCGTCCCCGGAGATACGGTGACCAGGTTTTCCGTGGTCATGATTTCGGCCACACGGGTCTGCATATCCCGTACGAACATCACATCCCTGTTGGTCACGATCCCGGTGACCAAGCCATCCTGAACCACGGGCAAACCGGAGATCTTGTAGTGGGCCATGATCTCCAGAGCCTTTCCCACGCTGCAGTCCGGCTCGATGCTCACCGGATCCACGATCATCCCGCTTTCCGACTTCTTGACTTTCTCCACTTCCCGGCTCTGGGCCTGAACCCCCATGTTCTTGTGCACAATCCCCATACCTCCCTGCCGGGCGATGGCTATGGCCATCTCCGAATCGGTGACTGTGTCCATGGCCGCGCTGAGCAGCGGAATGTTCAGCTGGATATCCGGGGTAAGCCTGGTGCTCACGTCCACCTCGTGGGGGAGAACCTCTGTGTAGTCCGGCAAAAGCAGAACATCGTCGAAGGTGAGGGCAAACTTCTGCACTTTATCCATGATAGTACCTCCTTGAAGACAGTCTCGCTATTCATTGTGGGAAGGCGACCGGGAGAGCTCCTGCCGAGCCCTGTCCTTGAGCTCGGTATCCGCCCCTTCCGTGTTCAGCACCTGTCGAAAGTGCTCTCTCCCCTTTTCCGGCTGATCCAGAAAACGAGTCAGAACCACCCCCAGATTATAATGGGCATATGCGTTGCCAGGTTCCAGTTCCAAGACCTTGCGCAACTCGGCTGCGGCGTCCTCGTGTCGGTCCATCCGGTAGTAGCACATGGCCAGACGTTGCCTGGCATGCGACTGATCTGGTTTGATGCGAAGCACGCGCTCCCAGAACCCGGCGGCCCGTTCAAAGGACTGCATGGACATGAACAGCCTGGCCACTTCGCTCAGGGCCTGGACATCCTTCGGGTTTTCCTGAATGCGGCTCATCAGCTCGGCGACGCGATCCATCGCCTCCTGGGATGGCCCCTGGGAGCTTGCTTGGCGTCGGGGCTGTTCCTGCTGCTTGGTCAGGAGGGGATGCTGCACCCTATAGACCATGGAATACGCGAGCATGCCCAGCAGGCTGAGGGCAGTAACAATAAGCACGAGCTTCGTGCCTTTACCGGTCGCTGCGGACATCGCTATCCTCCCTGAGCTCGAGCTGTTGCAGCCTGCGCCTGATCTGCCGTGTTTGACCGGCCAAAAAGGCGATGTATCCACACACTCCCAGCCACACCACCACGTTTGCGGCCAGTAGCAGTTCTGTTGCCTCCATCGGATTCCCTCTCCACTAAAAATTTCCCACACTGAAAGGACTGGGCACCTCCCGCGCGGCTCCGATCCGCGGATTGCCCCGTTTACGGAGAATCAGCCGGCACAATTGAGCCCGCTCGAAAATCCAGGCCCCGATTGACGGACTCGGTACGAATCAGGCGCTCTGTCAGGGTGGGCTGGCTCGGCGTCTTCTACTCCGCCCAGAGCTGAGCGGCAATCCTGTGCTTGAGGTCCAGCTGCCCGGAGCGCAGCCAGAGCAAGAGCCCGCTCAGTGCGCCCCATGCCAGCAGGGAAAGCGTCAGGGTGACGGCCATGGATTCCGGCAGCCCGCCTTCGCGGCTGGCGATCACCGAAGGGTGCACGCTGCGCCACATGCGTGCCGACAAGAAAACGAGCGGGACGTCGAGGAAGGCCACGATCCCCAGCACTGCGGATGCCGTCTTGATCTTGGCTTGCGCGGGATCGAGATGACGTACCAGGAGGTAGCCCGAATAGACGAACCACATAACCAGAGCCGTGCTCAACCTGGGATCCCATGTCCACCACGTATTCCAGGAGGCCCTGGCCCAGGCGATTCCCGTCAAAAGCACAAGCCCGGTAAACAGAACTCCGACTTCCGCCGCCGCACCGGCCAGCAGATGATAGATCTCCCGTCTGCGCAGGAGATAGCTCACACTGAAGACAAAAACGAGAAAAAAGGAGAAAAACCCCCACCAGGCCAGGGCCACATGGGTGTAGAATATCTTCTGGATGATCCCCATCTGGCTTTCCACTGGGGACCAGACCCAGATGGCGTACTGGCTCAGGAGCATGAGCAGGGCCGTAAACCCGGCTGCCGCGATGACCCTCCACTGTATCACAATCGCAACCCCACCTCATTCGGCATAGACAAAGGGAAAAAGGATCAGCCCGGCCCCTGCGAACACCGCATCAAAGGCGAGAATCAGACCGAACCAGGAGGAAAGGCCCCCTGCATCCGCTTGAGCTGACAGCAGAACTTCCCCGATGTGGATTCCCGCCATTATCAGGGGCACCTGAAGGGGAAAGAGAATCACGCTGAGCAGTGACTCCTTCGTGCTTTGCCCCTGTCCCAGAGCCCCGAAAAGAGATCCCAGCAGAATCAGACCGACATCCACTGAGAGAAGCAATCCCGCCCCCTCGAGCAACGAGCTCAAGGGCCCCGCTCCGAGAAAGACCACGCCCGCGGGCAGGAACAACAGCTGCAGCAGAAGCAGAAGCAGCCCTCCGGCGAGAGCCTTGCCCAGCCATATGGACTGGGCGGGTATCGGGGCCATCAAGAGGCCTTCCCTGGCGTGGCTCTCTTCTTCCAGGGCATAGAGCCCATTGAAGACAAGCACCAGGCTGAAACAGGAAGCGAGCCAGAAGACCGCGGCAATCCAGCTTTCAGGGATTGTTCCCCCGCTGCCTGCCAGGCTGAAGAGAAAGATCAGCAAAAGGCCGAGGAGAGCGGCCTGCACCACCCCGCGCCCCTTGAACAAAAGCAGCCCGATATCCTTTTTGGCGATGAGGTACGCACCAGGCACCATAAATAATCGCTCAGCGATCCCCTGTCCCGGAATGCGCTGGAGCCTGCGCGTCCATCCATCCGGACTGTCCCTTGAGATGCATTACGTTGTCAGCCAGGGGCATGTCCCTCTCGGGATAGTGGCTCACCCACACAACGCCATTCCCCTTTTCGCGCATCTCGCCGACCACCTCGTGCAGCACCTCCCTGGAACGGGTGTCCAGGCCTGTGGAGGGCTCGTCCAAAAGATACAACCTGGGGCCCAGGCAGAGAACCCGTGCCAAATTCAGGCGCTGGAGCATGCCGCGAGAGTAGAAGCCCACAGGCTCGTGCTTGACCCGCTCCAGCCCGAAGCGAGCAAGGGCCTCCTCCATGCGCCCGGGATCCGCTGAATATCCGTGCAGCCTGGACCAAAAACGCAGATTCTGCCACGCGCTCAAGCCGGGATACACATAGGGCTGATGCCCTACGTACCCGATTTCCCCGGGGTCGGCCTCCACATCGAGCCTGCCCGCGCTCGGCTGGAGCAGGCCGGCAAGAATGCGAAGCAGGGTGGACTTGCCGCTGCCGTTCTCCCCCAGGAGCAGAACCACCTGCCCCGCGTCCATGCGGAAGTCCAGATTGCGGAAAACGGGCTTGACCCCAAAAAATTTGCTCAGCCCTCTGGCTTCAACGAGCATGGGCGGCCTGACGCTTTCTTGGGTTGCGCACGCCGAGGAGGCCCAGCAGGCACATTATTGTCCCGCCGATCCAGATCCAGTTGACCAGCGGCATGACCTGCGCCTTGACCCGCACGATGTCCTGCTGGTTCACCCCGAGGAGGGTCACGTAGATCTCGTCGCCCAATCCGGGCAGGACCGCGGCCTCCGCAAAAGGCTGCCTGAAGTTCTGGTATCTCCTGCGCTCCGGCTGGAGAAGGCCCAGACCGCCCTTCTCGCCGGAAACACGTATGCTGGCCACAGTGGCGGTCATTCCCGGATGGCGCTCACTGCTTACCCCCTCGAAGGTCAGAGTGTAGTCCTGGATGCTGAAGCTATCCCCCTTACTCAGAATGGCCTCGGTGGTGGCCTTGTACGGTCCGGACACCGCCACTCCCAGAGCCAGGATACAGATTCCGAGGTGTACCCCCCAGATGCTCCATCCCCCTTGCCGACGCAGCAGGGAACGATTCTGCCAGAGGTAGATCACCACTGAGGCAAAGGCGGAGATGATCACGGCAATGGCTAGCGGGGGCAGTGAAAGAGGCAGACCCGCCAGCCACAGTGCGGCCACAAGCCCGATAAAGAGACCGGGCAGAAAGAAAATGCGGAGGCGGTCCATCCGGGGCCGAGTCCATCCCAGACCCGGACACAGGGCCAGCAGCAGAAAGACGAGCCCGAACAGGGGCAGGCAGACCCTGTTGTAGAACCCTGCATCCACGCCCACGGAGGACTCCAGCACCAGCTGGCTCAGGGCCGGGAACAGCGTCGCCGTCCCGATAACCAGGGTCAAGGCGATCATGAGCCAGGTAAGAAGAATCACGAAGCCCTGCCTGCTGAATACATCCGCCAGCTCCTTCCGCGCCTCGGGTTTGGCGATGACAGAGACCAGGACGGTCAGGACTAGGGAGCCAAGAAGCAGAGAGAGAAGGGGCATGGCCGCCGTGTTGTCCCCGAAGGTGTGCAGGGAATCGAGAACCCCGCTTCGGGTGAGGAAAGTGGCGAAGAAGCACAGAAAGAGGGTGAGCCCGGCAAGCAGAATATTGCTTCGTCCCAGGGCCTGGAAGCGCCTGCCGAGCAAGGAGGTGTGCAGAAAGGCGGTTGCCGCGAGCCAGGGAAGCAGGGAAGCGTTCTCCACCGGATCCCAGGCCCAGTAGCCGCCCCAGCCCAGCTCCATATAGGACCACCAGGCCCCAATCACGATCCCTGCGGTCAGCAGGACCCAGGCAATGAGGAACG
>CAYNCR010000139.1:1386-7536 GCA_964395575.1 uncultured Desulfohalobiaceae bacterium | reverse complement strand
ACTCCCTTCTGTACAAGTTCGGCACGGAGCGGACCATGCTCCGCTCGGGCAAGGTCCTGGGGCTGGTCGCCGCCTGCCTGCTCCTGCTGCAGCTCGTCTGGGCCGCTCGAATCCGCCTGCTGGACCGGATCTTCGCCCTGAACAATCTCTATACTCTCCACGGTCTGATCGGCCTCTGCCTCGGCGGACTGGTTCTGGTCCATCCCTTTTTGACACTCCTGCCGGACGACATGCTCCTCATTCCGCTACAGCTCCGCTACTGGCCCGAGTTTGTCGGTGTTTCCCTGCTCGGTCTCCTGCTGATCTCGGTCCTTGCGAGCGCCTTCCGCAGCGCCCTGGGAATCCCCTTCCAGCGCTGGCGCCCCGTGCACAGGATCATGGCCGCGATTCTCCCGGCGCTTTTGTTCACGCACGTCCTTTCCGTGAGCAGCACCTTTGAGGCCGGGCAGCCGCGACAGATGGCGATTGCTGCGGCCTGCCTCTACGGGATCGGTTATCTCTGGATCCTGTTCCGCCCCCTGCTGCTGGGGCGACCGTTCAGGGTCACGGCCGTGGAGCCCGCCGGGGAAGGGGCCCACAGCATACGGCTCGAGCCCCTGGCTCCGCCTCGCCACGGGCGCGGCGATCCGAGACGGAATATGCCGGGCCAGTTTGCCTTCCTTACCCTCTTTTCCAAACGTCTTTCCCGCGAGGAGCACCCCTTCACCATCGCCTCGGCTCCGGACAGCGACGGGGAGCTGGAATTCATCATCCGGGAGAGCGGGGATTGGACCCGGAATGCCGGACTGATCCGCCCCGGGGACGGGGTTCGCATCGACGGCCCGTACGGGCTCTTCACCCATCTGCGTCTCAAACCGGAACAGGAGATGATCCTTATCGCCGGAGGCATCGGCATCACCCCCATGCTTGCCATGCTTCGCTCCATGGCCCGCGACGGGGATCGGCGCAGGGTGACCCTGATCTGGAGCAACAGGAGCCGAAAGCATATCGTCTTTCCCCGGGAGATGGAGGAGCTCGAGGCCCGGTTGCCGGGGTTGCGGGTCTTCCACGTGCTCACGGGGGATCCGGAGGGAGGCCATTTTGCGGGCAGGCTGGACCGGGACCGGTTGGCGCATCTGCTTGGCGGCTGTGATGCCGAGGCCGCGGTCTTTGTTTGCGGACCGCCGGGGATGATGCGCGATGTGTCCGCCTCGCTCCGGAAAATAGGCCATCCCCGTGGCCTGATTTTCACCGAGCGTTTCAGTCTCTAGGCGATTCGTGGTAGAATCATCTTATGTGTCGCGTCCACAACACTCTGTGCCTTTCCCGCGGAGAGGCGGGGAGCTGAGCAGTCCAACCCAGACAAGGAGGGGAAAAGGCCATGAGCAGGGTATATCGCTGTGTCATTTTCGCCGTGTTCCTGCTTGCGACCCCGTTGATGCTGACCCAGGCATTCGCGGCGGAACAGTGGGAGATCGACAAGCAGCACTCCAGCTTCTACTTCGACGTGCGCCACACCTTCGCCACGGTTCGCGGGCAGTTCGAGGACTTTTCTGGAAGCGTGGCCTTTGACGCTGAGGCAAAGCGCGTGGAGAGCGTGGAGTTCACCGTCCGGGTGGCCAGTGTGAACACGCATATCACCAAGCGGGACAACCACCTGCGCTCGGAGGACTTCTTTCACGCCAAGCGGTATCCGCGGATGACCTTCAAAAGCTCCAATGTCGAGCACCGCGAGGGGGATCGTTTTGTGGCGGAGGGGGAGCTGACCATCAAGTCGGTGAGCAAGGAGGTGGCCATTCCCTTCACCTATCTGGGCATGCGGGACAATCCGCTCCAGGAGGGCCAGAAGGTGGCCGGGTTCGAGGCGGAGTTCAGCCTGGACCGGCTAAAATACAATGTGGGCCCCGGCAAGTTCGCAAAAATGGGCGTTGTGGCCAGGGAGGTCAACGTCCTGGTGACGCTGGAGCTCTTGAAGGATCAGTAAGGGGCTTCCTGAATGGCTCTACGCAATGGTTTAGGCCGCGCCCGCTTTCCTTCGGATGTAGGCAATGCTTTTTCGATGTGCTCAGCGGGCGCCGAAACGGAAACCGAAATTGGACAAGGGGAAAAAAACATGGCGGACCCTAAAGAGATGTATCAATGCCAGACCGCGAACTGCGGCTGCATTTACGACCCGGACAGGCCGCCCCGCAGATTGAACGTCCCCAAGGGGACCAGATTCACCGAGCTTCCCAAGGATTGGTGCTGCCCCATCTGCGGGGCGAGCAAGAAGAGCTTCAAGCCCTTGGCCGGAGAGGGGTCGGTCAAGCAGGGCCACTCCGAGTAGCCCGTTTGCGCGAAAGATCGCGATTCCGCGCTCAGTTGCGGGAAGTGGCTTTTTTCCTCCCTTGATCAGAGAGAATACACCAACCCCGAACAACACGGCCCCGACAATGAACCCTGTGGCCTGGCCCTGGTCGTAGGGTTCATTGTCGGGTCGCTGCCCAGGAATCCGGAGAGCAGGATGCCTCCGCCCCAGTGCGCCTCGATCGCTGCCAGAATGCGAGTGACCTCACTGGAGTTTACTGCTTTGTTGCACTCCGGTCACGGTTGAGCGAATGTCTTGCAGATTTTTTTGCAATCAGCTGCCGAAGAGGGAGTAGTGTATCGAGCCTGAGTCATTTGAAGACCTTGAATTTTCCTGTCTTTCTTGTCAAAGAAGTATTGAGGTCAGGCCGAAGGAAGGTACTGGGCCCGCTTGTCGAAGCCAGTGCTGTACTCCACGCACAGGTTTCCGGTGAATAAACGGGAAGCATTTTACCGGTGTGTTTTGACAGAACCAGGAGGTGGACATGGCATTCAGGATCACCAACAAGGCCTGGAGCCCGTACCTGGCCGGCGCACTGGCAGGAGTGCTCATGGCCCTGTCCGTGCTGATCGCGGGGAAATATTTCGGCGCATCTACCAGCTACGTCAGGAGCGTGGGGCTGCTGGAAGGTTTCTTGACCGCGGAGCGGATCGAGGCGCTGGAATACTTCCGCAGGACGCTGCCGCATCTGGACTGGCAGTGGATGTTCGTGGCGGGCATTCTGATCGGCTCCTTCATTTCCGCGGTGATTTCCGGGACTTTCCAGATTCAGCTTGTGCCGGACATGTGGCGCGGCAAATTCGGCTTCAATCCGGTCAAGAGGGCCTTGGTCGCCTTTTGCGGCGGTGTGGTCGCCATGTTCGGGGCCCGGCTCGCTGGCGGCTGACCCAGCGGACACGGGCTGAGCGGTACGGCTCAGTTGGCTGTGAGCGGATTCGTGGCCCTGGTCTGCTTTTTCGTGGTCGGGGTGATAACCGCCCGTCTCGTATACAGGAGGTGATCATGAGCCTTGTCTACGGAATCGTGACCGGCATCCTCTTCGGATTTCTGCTGCAAAAGGCGCGCGTGGTGCGCTACGACAAGCAGGTGGGCGCCCTCAGGCTGCGGGACATGACCATTATCAAATTTATGCTCTCCAGCGTGCTCGTAGCGATGGTGTTGATCTACCTGTTTGCGGATATGGGCCTGGTGGGCCTGTCCGTGAAAAGCCTCATCCTGGGGCACGTGGTGCTCGGAGGGGCGATCTTCGGCCTGGGCTGGGGGCTCCTGGGCTATTGCCCGGGCACCGCTGCCGGGGCAGTCGGCGAGGGCAGGCTGGACGCGGTATGGGGCATCCTGGGAATGCTGCTGGGGGCCCGGTTGTTCGCCGAGGCCTTTCCGGCGGTGCGCGGCAAGGTGTTCACCTGGGCCAATTTCGGGCCCCTGACCCTGCCCGAGCTTTTGGGTATGGGGCACTGGCCCGTGATCGGCGGTGTGCTCGTTGTCGTCCTGTTCCTGTTTCTCCTTTTCGAGTGGGCGAAGCTGTAGCCGTTTCCCTCTCGGAAAATGGACAGAACACGACTGGCCCTGTCCACCCTTGCCTTCACTCTGTTCTTCTGCGCCGGTTTGCTGACTGCGCATCCCTCCGGCGGCATCTGAATCCACTCGAAAAGTCCGCTCCCTTTTCCGCATATCGCGAGAAATCCGTCCATTTCTTTTCGCCCTGCTCGAGGGAAACGGTGTATGGAGAGGGTTGTGCCGCAATGGCAGGCATGCCAAAAGTCTGGGGAAGGAGTGGTGTGACAGAGCTACGGGGTGTCCTTCCCTGCAGCTTACAACTGGCTGGAACTTGCGGCGAAATCGCGGAAGAGGACAACCATGTACGGATGGCACGGAAAGATCCTGTGGATCGATCTCAGCAAGGGAACGTCCTCCACCCTGAGCCTGCCCGAGGAGATCTATCTGGCCCATATCGGAGGCAAGGGCCTGGCCGGGTATCTGCTCAAGGACAAAATGGCCCTTGGCTGGGACGATCCGGACATGCCCCTGGTCCTCATGACCGGTCCGCTCGTGGGCACCCGGGCCCCCACATCCGGCAGGATGTGCGTCATGTCCCGCTCCCCGCTGACCGGCACGGTGGCGGATTCCTCCGTCGGGGGGAGCTTCGGCAGTACCCTGAAGAAGGCGGGCTGGGACGGCGTGGTGATCACCGGGCAGAGCCGGGAGCCCTGCGGCATCGAGATCCGCGATTCCGAGTGCTCGCTAAGCAATGCAGGCGCCCTGCAGGGGATGGGCGTGAGCCAGGTCCGCGAACGGCTGGAGGGGCGCGGCTCCTACATGGTTGTCGGCCCGGCGGCGGAGAAGGGGGTGCGTTTCGCCAACATCGTGGTCGACTCCCATTTCTTCGCCGGCAGGAACGGGCTGGGCCTGGTCTGCGCCGCCAAGAACCTGAAGTACGTCACCGTTCAGGGGGAGGGGAAGACCCGGGTGTGGGACCCGGAAGGGCTGAAACAGGCGGCAGAGGACATCAACAGGCTGGTCGCCGCCTCCCCTGTGCTGAGCGGCGAGCTCGGGCTCAGCAGCTACGGCACGGGCGCGCTGTACGACCTCATGGACAGCAGGCGCATGATGCCTGCGGACAACTTCCGGCACACCCACTTTTCTCCAGCCGGACGGATGAACGCCCATGCCTTTTTTCGGGAGTACAGCCCCAAGAAGGCCGGATGCACCGGTTGCCGCATCCAGTGCAAGCGCAGGTCGCGGGACAAACGCCCCATGCCGGAATTCGAGACCATGTCCCACTTCAGCGCGCTCATTGGCAACGAGAGCCGAGAAACCATCGTGGAGGCGAACCGGCTCTGCACCGAATACGGGCTGGACACCATCAGCACCGGCGCGACCCTGAGCTGCTACGCCGAGGTCACCGGCAGGGAGCTGACTCCGGAGGAAATCCTGGGCCTGATCGAGGACATCGCCAGCAGCCGGGGAGAGGGGGCGCAACTCGCCCGGGGGAGCGCGGTCTACGCCGCGGAGCGGGGCATGCCCGGTGCGGCGATGACGGTCAAGGGCCAGGAGCTGCCGGCATACGATCCCAGGGGGGCCTACGGCATGGCCCTGGCCTACGCCACATCCACCAGAGGGGGATGCCACCTCCGCTCCTATCCCATTGTCCACGAGATCCTGCGCAAGCCGGTGGTCACGGACCGGTTCAGCTTTGCGGGCAAGGCGCGCATCATTAAGATCTCGGAGGACATGAACGCGGTTGTGGATTCGCTGACCGCGTGCAAGTTCACCTTCCTGAGCGCCACCCTTGAGGAATACGCCAAGGCGCTCAGCGCGGTGACCGGAGTGGAATATTCCCAGCAGGAGCTGCTCGATATCGGGGAGCGGATCTACTTTCGCGAGCGGATGCTAAACTGCGCCAACGGATTCACCGCCCGCGACGACGACCTGCCGGAGCGCTTCTTCTCGCACAAGGGAGGCAGCTTCGAGGACATGGAGGTCCCGCCCCTGGACAGGAAGGCCTTCCTCGAGGCCATGGGCAACTACTACCGCATACGGGGTCTGGATGGGGACGGGCTTCCTCTAGAGGACAAGGCGAAGGAGCTTGGGCTTTGCTCATGAAGGAAAGGGGCCGACTCGAAGGTATGGAGGCGGACCTGCTTGAGCTTCTGCTCGATGTAAGGAAGGAATTGCGGGAACAGGAGAACTGGGAACTTGCCGATACCATTCGATCCCGGCTACAGGAAATGGGTGTTGAGATCAAGGACCAGGAAGGTGGCACCAGCTGGCGGGTCGAGTCCTGAAGGGTTAGATTTTTTCTTTAAATTTCGTATCCTTAACGT
>CAYNCR010000139.1:0-1376 GCA_964395575.1 uncultured Desulfohalobiaceae bacterium | reverse complement strand
GCTTGGGCTTTGCTCATGAAGGACATCATCGACAAGTATGTGAGCAAGCTGGAACAGGCCGAGCTTGCCGAGCCGGGCACGGCCCTACTCGGCTTCCTGGACGCGGATCTGGTCTGGAACCGGGACGATCCGGACACCGAGCGCCTGCAGGGCGTCTTTGACCGGATCAACATCAACTCTCTCCTCTTTTCCCCGCCCAGGGAGCCGTACGGCTCCATCATCAGCTACCTGTGCCGGACCAGCGAGGGCAGAATCGCCCCGGAGGACTGCGAGACCAGGACCTTTATCCACGACATCCCCATCGTTTCCTCCCTGGATGCGGACACGCTCACTCAGGCTCTTAGAACCAGAAAGGCGGTGATCGTCGAGGGCCGCGGGATAGCGGCCTACGGCTGGGTTAGCCCGGAGCAGGCCTATATCCTGTACAGCTCGGTCTGCTTCGCCTGCTTCGTGAAGTTCTTCTCCGACTATCTCCGGGATCACGACAACGGCTCCGTGGACCCCGAGCAGAGAGAGGTTCTGCTCAAGGCCCTGTCCTGTCTGGACCCCTTGCCGGAAGAGCCGGAGGTGGAGCTGGAGCGCGGCCCATTCGAGGACAAGGCTCGGATGATCCGGGCCATGGATCAGGCCGGGAAAATGGTGGTCGGATACAAGCTGGTGGACTCCTTCTTCGGCAATATCTCCTATCTCTACGGGGATACCCTGTACATCTCCCAGACCAGCAGCTCCCTGGACGAGCTTACCGGCCACATCGACCCCTGCCCCCTGGACAACTCCACCTCTGCAGGGATTACCGCTTCCAGCGAGCTCCCGGCGCACCGGGATATCCTGCAGAAGACCGGGCACCTGGCGGTCTTGCACGGCCATCCCAAGTTCTCCGTGATCATGTCCATGGATTGCGACAAGCGAGGCAACTGCGACAAGGAGGGCGAGTGCTTCCGCCGCTGCCCCGAAGAGCGCGATGTGCGGGGCTATCCCGTGGTGCCGGGAGAGGTGGGCACCGGCCCCTTCGGGCTGTGCCGCACCGTTCCCCAGGCGATCGAGGAGGACAGGGGCGTGATCGTCTACGGCCACGGAGTCTTTACCACTGGGGCCTATGATTTCAATCAGGCCCTGCAGGGCTTGCTGGATGTGGAGAGAAATTGCCGGGAGGAGTATTTGAGGCGGATCGGGGAATAGGGGGCTCTTATTCGCTTGGTCGTGGAGCCATGGTGTCATCTATGAGAATGATAGGGCTATGCAGTCTATATCTCTGTCAAAATACTGATGATTTTCTCATTCTGAAGGAGTGATGAATTTGTATGAAAATGTTTCCAATAGCTTGAATTATATGGAGATACAGCGCGGGAAGCCGGGGATGTGCGCTGAAGCCGTGT
>CAYNCR010000138.1:0-7570 GCA_964395575.1 uncultured Desulfohalobiaceae bacterium | reverse complement strand
GTTCCGCGCCGATAGACCCACTGAATGGGCGGGGCATGTTTCATATGAAACGTGCGCGTCGTGGCTGGTGACTGGCGCTTTGAGGAGGACAGAGGTCGGAGATTGGATGTTGAGCACAACGAGTCACCAACGCACTGAGTCACTGACTGATACCATCGACTCACCGATTTACCGACTCACTGATCCGTCGCCGATAGTCCGCAACCTCTAGTCTTATCCTGAGGCTGCCACGCTGAACGGAGAACGACGAACCCGAACTTGAGAACGTGCACGCCTCTCAGTGGTTCAAGCCCTCAATCCCTTTAAACATGACTCTCTATAACCGGGAACGGAGAACGGGGAACGGAGAACCTCCATAACACACTGACTCCGGCAGGAGTTATTCGCTCTGGTGCCTGATCCGAAGCTCATCCCCGGGGTGGATCTTGTCCCCGCTCATGTCGTTCCAGGAAAGGATCTGGCTGGTGCTGACACCGAATTTCCGGGCAATGGACCACAGATTGTCTCCTCTGCGTACGGTATAGACGACGGCGTCTCCGGAGACAGCCACTTTTTCCGATTCCTCGGACTCGCCGGGAATAAAGAGCCTTGACCCCGCCTGAAGCGTCTCATCCTCCTGCAGGCCATTGGCCTCACGCAGCGTCTGGATGCTCACTCCGAAGGTCCGGGCGATCTCCCAGAGGCTATCCCCTTTTTCCACTGTATAGTTGGCGCGCTCCCTCGCAAGGGTGCGTTTTTGGGATTGCGCGGACTGGGGGATGCTCAGGCGCTGTCCCGGACGGAGAAGACGTCCGTTGCCCTTCAGATCGTTGGCTCGGCGCAAATCGGACAGATTCACTCCGAAGCGTCGGGCGATCTCCCACAGAGTATCCCCTTTTTGAACCACATAGGTCCCGGAATCGAGCTCCGCGCGCCTGGATTTCCCGTCCTGACGCGCACCAGTGGGGACAAGCACCGACTCTCCCGGCCTGAGCAGGTTGGAGGAACGGCCGTTGAGGTTCTTCAAAACCCGTATGGGGGTATTGAAGCGCTTGGCCAGCCTCCACCAGGAATCTCCCTGCTGAATACGGTAGCGGGCGTATCCGGAGTAGGGCCTGGAATCCGAATTTTCCAGGAACGTTTGGGCCAACTTCTTTTTGGCGCTGGGAAGATGGATCCTTGTCGAGGCGTTGGGAGGGGTGACCTGTCTCCTCAGGGAAGGATTGAGTTTGCGGAAGGCGTCCCACTCCATATCGATGGCGTTGCAGAGGCGGTCGAGATCGGTGCCCGAGGGCATTTCAACCCTGGCGAGATTCGGTTCTCCGTCAAGGCTCAGCTCGGAGAGGTTATAGGCTTCCAGGTTCTTGACGATCTTCAAAATGGCCAAGAACTTGGGAACATAGTATCTGGTCTCCCGCTTGAGATATCGAGTTTCCCGGCACAATTCGAAATACCCGTCGCTGCCGCTGCGGCGCAGAGCGGTTCCGACGGTCCCCTCTCCGGCATTGTAAGCAGCCAGAGCCAGATACCAACTGCCGAACTGGCGATGGAGCTTTTTCAAATACCGGGCAGCGGCACGGGTGGAGCGATAGGGATCGCGGCGCTCGTCCACCCACCAATTGACCTTGAGGCCGTATTGGCGGGCGGAAGCGGGCATGAACTGCCACATCCCCGCTGCCCCAGCTCTGGAATAGGCCCAGGGATTGTATCCGCTCTCGGCAAAAGGCAAAAAGATGAGATCCCGGGGCAGATCCTTTTCCCGAAAGACTTCACGGACATAGGGCAAATATCGCTCTGCACGCTCAAGCCATCGGACAAAGGTCTTGCGATGCTTGCGGGTGTAGTAATCAACGTAATGACGCATTACTGAGGTATTTTGGATCTCGATGCGGAAATCGATCTCGTCCATGTCCTTGGATGGCTCGGGCTCCACTTCTCCGGAGGGCTCTTGCTCGGGCATGGAGAGGAAGAACTCTTCAGCGGGCCAAACCTCCTTTTCCAGGGGCTGCGTGAACTCCTGGCTGATATCCTTTTCCAAATGGGCCACACCGAAATTCATTCGTGTGGTAAAGGGATTGATCAAGAGAGGAAGCTCAGAGGGAGTGTTCTGTTCCCTCGTGGCTGTCCGGTTTGTCGAGTTTTCTTCTGTTCGGTTTGCGGAGGTTTCCCCTTTTGGGGAGGAAATATCCATCTGGGCGCAGGAGACCGTGACAGCCGCTAAGATGAGCGTGAATAAAAAACGCAGAGAAGCTCCTTTCGGGTCCGGAAGCTGACTCATAGCCGAGCCGTATACATTCAAGGCTGTTTTCACGTTGTCTCCCCTATTACCGGTCTTTTTGTATGAAAATGTGGCCAAGATGTTGAATTATTGAGGAATTGTCTGGCGCGGCGAGCCGCGCACTATTTTCATGCTTGGTTGTGCCCGGGTCGACCGGGAATGAGGGTTGCAAGCAATCCCATTCCTGTTCGCATCCCATTATTAGCCTTGTCCGGGTTCCTGGTTCGAGTGGTCAGTGAGTGCTCCGCATGAAAACAGATAGTCAGAATAATTGTTTGCACCAGATCTTGCAAGCGCTCGGACAAAGAGAGCACCTTGCAAGCACCAAACTTTCCGGGCTTTGCTTAAGGCATCCATGGCGCAGCTCCCTCAAGGGGTCCACAATGCACAGGAAAAATGGATAACCCCTGGACAAGGGCCCTATTTCTCGAGCGAAACAGAGCCATCAGTTCCAGGCGACAGATCACACATGGATGTGTATCCTTATCGTTCGAGAACAGATGCGATTTAATAAAAAAGTTTTCTCACTGAAATCCCATGAAAATGAAAAGGACCTAGACATGGAATCCAGTGTGGTTGCCGGCAAGCGAGCAGTTCAGGAGGCGGTTCAGAACGCGCCGGAGACTATTGAGGCCGTGTACCTCCAGGAGCAAAAAGGAAAGGCCCTGGAGGGTGTTGTGCGGGCTTGTCGCAAAATGGGGATCAAGTGCCAGACAGTGCCACGCGCCAAGCTCGATGGGCTGACTGAGCTCAAGCATCAGGGCGTGGCGGCCAAGGTCTTTCCCCCGGGTTTCCGGGACGGTACACAGATGAGGAGTCTCCTGCAACAGGCCGACCTCCCGCTGTTGATTGCCCTGGATCACGTCCAGGATCAGGGAAATGTAGGGAGCCTCGCCAGAACAGGCTGCGCCGTCGGGGTGGCCGGCATCGTCCTCACCAAGGATCGTTCCGCCAGCCTGGGCTCCAGGGCGATCAAATCCTCAGCCGGAGCCCTGGAAAGATTGCCTGTGGGCCGCGTGGTCAATATGGCCCGATTCCTTCGGGACTGCAGAGAGGAGAATATATCCACCTATTATGCCGGAACCGATGAGGGCTGCCACAATCTCTACACCGAAAGCATCCGCCTGCCCGCAGTCCTTGTGCTGGGCAACGAGGAGAAGGGCGTTCGTCCCGGAGTGGCATCAGCCTGCGATTACGGGCTCTCTATTCCCATGCCCGGTGGATTCGACTCCCTGAATGTGGCCCAGGCCGGAGGTATGATGCTGGGAGAAATGCTACGGCAGAGGATGCTGGAAGGAAACCATATTCCCAGGAAGAGATAGAATTATCCGCTTCCCTCTTGCGATTCGGAGTTTCTTGGGCAATAGGCGCCAATGAACTCACCTGAAGGCTCAAGGATCCGCTCTTGAGCCTCAAGGTGGGGAACATGCCCGCAACCGGGAATGAGCAACGGAGTGGCGGGGCCTGCGGCGTGGTGGACTATGCGGTGCACCTGCTCCGGCGTGCCGTATGGATCATTCTCGCCCTGGATCACGAGCAAGGGGCACTGAATAAAGGGCAGGTCGTGGTGCATGTTCCAGGTGGAAAACATGTCCGAAAGCCATATCCCGGACCAGGCGCGAAACAGATCACCGCTCTTGTCTCCGTGGTATTTAGCCAGCCTGCTCTCCAGATCCGTGGAGTAATACGTGGCGACCGCTTCGCGGATGCCCTGCCTGGTGATCTCCTCCACGAAGATGTGGGCCGCCTCGACAACAGCACAAAGGGTCCAGTCCGGAAAGGCAGCGGCAAAGAGCAGCGCGATTGTTCCCCCGTCGCTGTGCCCCACGAATACAGGGCGCTCCACACCCAGAGATCGAAGAAGGGCCGGCAGAATCTCGCGGGCCTCACGGTGCAGGTATTCCCTTTCCCTGGGACCGTCCAGGGGATCGGATTTCCCGTGCCCCTGCCGATCGTAGAGCACCCCCGGAAGGCCGGTACGCTGACACAATCTTTCCGGGAAGGCCTTCCACATCTCCACGCAGCCGAGGGCCTCGTGCAGAAAGACTAGACACGGCCTCTCCCCGAAAGATTCATGATTCTGGGAGCCAATACGACGACAGCGCAGGGAGATCCCGCAAATTTGCGTGAAGAAGTCCGTTGCGCCTGGCATGGCTCATTCCCGGTTCCAGACCATGGTCTCAGGTGTCTTTGTTCTCACCAGCTGACCCGGAACAATCGAAGGCCTTCCCGGACGCATCGCCCTGCCGTTCCTCGGCTTTGGATTCTTCCCAGAGGCGGTCCTTTTCCCCCATGTCCAATCCGTCCCAGTCCAGGCCCCTGTCTTGAGCGAGCTCGACAGCTCGCTCGAAGCGCCGCAAAAATTTCTGATTGGCCAGGTGGAGCGCGGCATTGGCCTTGACTCCCTCGCGGCGTCCCTGTTCCACTAGGCTGAAGAGCAGGTCCCCGAATTCCTCCTCCTTTCTGGCCTGATCCCTCGATCCGCGCACCTCCTCCCACTCCTTCCACTCCTTCTCAAGGGCCAGGGCCTGTTCCCGATCCGAATCCCAGGTGAAACCGCTCTTTTCGGCCTTGGCATGGATCCGATAGGCCTTGGGCAAGGGTGGGAGGGATTCGGGCAGTGAAGCCATCTTGTCCGCTTGCCTCTTGGCTGATGCATCGTTTTGCTTCTCCTGGGACTTGATCCGCTCCCAGGTCTGCATGAGCTCGTCGCGGGTCTCAAAGCTCTGGTCTCCGAAAACATGGGGATGACGCCTCTTCATCTTGGTCGCGCTCATCTCCCAGGCCTGCTGAAGCTCGATCCCGTGCTGTCTGGATAAAAGCTCCGCCATGAAAAAGAGCAGAAAGGATACATCCCCCAGCTCCTCGCGGATCTCTCCCTCCCGTCCGCTGCGCACGGCCTCGACCAATTCGTAGACCTCCTCCAGGAGATATTCGCAAAGGGAGTGCGGTGTTTGCTCCCTGTCCCAGGGACAGCCATCAGGTCCGAGCAGGCGTTGCAGAACGTTTTGGATCGCTTCCGGATCGAGGTGCGACAATCAGTATTCTCCTTCATTCTTCATCGGAATCGAGCCACCGGGACATATCCCCGTCCTCCCAGGCATCCTGCAGGTCTTCGGCAATCTCCTGGAACTTCTCCTTGTAGTGCTCCGGAATATAGGACGACATTCTTCCGGTTATGCGCATCATATGCGGGGCGACTCTCGATGTGTTCAGAATTTTCGCGTCCTGGCTGAAAACGGTCATAAGCAGCAAAATGATCAGGCTGCAAACGAGGGCCCCTTTGAAAACGCCCAATGCCCCACCACCGAGCCGGTCCAGCCAGCCGAGCATGAGACCCTGAAGCATATACCGGAAAGAAACGCCCACGAAAAGGACGATGAGAAAAACGGCGAAAAAAACGATCACATAGGAAACTGTCGCCGCGATCTCCGGATCAGGGATAATCTGCTTCAACTGGGTCGTCAGGGGGGGATAGCCGCTCGAAGCGCCCAAGAATGCAAGAATAATGGCGGCGACGAAGGCGACCTCCTTGATCAGCCCCTTGATGATTCCCCGAAAAAGGGAGAGCAAGATAACGATAATGAATATGCCGTCAAGTATGTTCATGGTCCACTGCGTCCCCTAAGATCCCTTGTTGACACATCTCTTGTCGCACAGATGGGGAACAAGCACAATACTCGGCAAAAACTGATTGATGAGATCTCTTGACACCCGAGAATCCAATACCTACTTTTAAATTTCAAATCTCGTGTCAAAGGAGTAGTGGTTATGGCTCAAGAGGTTAAGCTCGCAAAACTTGTAAGCGGTGATATGGTCCTGGGCAAATGGGATGCTCAGGAAAACAAGATCAAGGATCCCGCAACCCTGCAAACCGTTCCCACGCAACAGGGCGGGGTCCAGATGGCCCTTCTGCCCTTCGGGTATCCCTTCGATTCCGAGCTGCACGGCGAGATCTCGGCAGAACACGTGCTCTTCTGGTACCAGACCGTACCCGAGGATCTGACCAATAAGTATTGGGAAGCCAGCAGCAACATCTCCATTTCCTCGGCCAGCGATCTGGAGAATCTTCAGAACATGGCCGGAGACAAGGGCAAAGGCGGCGGTATCACGGATATCGGGGATCTGCTCAAGTAAACTTCCAACCGGACAGCCACATGCGCGGCGGCTCGCGGAGCCGCCGCGACCATTGCCCTGCCTTAGTGACTTTTATGCGGGATCTATTGCCCCACTTTATCCATCCTAGCCATTATCTGGGAATAGAAGTCAATTCTATTCACAAAGATCCACAAGATGTTTCCCTGCGCGTCGGTCTCGCTTTCCCGGACCTTTATGAGGTCGGCATGTCCTACACTGGCCAGCGGATCCTCTATCATCAGCTCAACAAGCGGCCGGAAATATGGGCGGAACGGGCTTTCGTGCCCGATGACGAGGTTGTCCGGGTTCTTACCCGCAACAACGCCCCGCTCTGCACCCTGGAGTCGGACACGCCGCTTGACCGGATGGATCTGCTGGGATTCAGCCTGACCCATGAGCTCAGTTACACCAGCCTGCTCTACGTCCTGGATCTTGCAGGGATCCCCTTCCGCTCGAATGAGCGCGGAGACGGGCACCCCCTGATTCTGGCGGGTGGTGACGCCATGTCCAATCCCGAGCCCGTGGCCCCCTTCGTGGACGTCGCTCTCATCGGCGATGGCGAAGAGGCGATCTTGGAAATCTCCGACACCTCTATTCGTGCCCGTGAAGAGAGCTGGAGCAGACAGGACCTTCTCGCCGCTCTCGCCGATATCGTGGGGGTTTATGTGCCCTCTCTTTTTCAGGATTCCGGCCACGCAGCCCCAAAACCCCTTACCTCGGCAGAGTCCGTGGAAAAGCGCGTGCAAACGGACCTCGATCCGGACAAGTTTCCCGCTGAGCAGATCGTTCCCCTGGGCAGGGCGGTGCACGACAGATTGAACGTGGAGATTGCCAGAGGCTGCACCCGCGGATGCCGCTTCTGTCAGGCGGGGATGACCGGGCGGCCCGTTCGGGAACGCTCTCCTGAGCAAATCAAGTCCCTGCTCTGCGAGGGCCTGGAGGCAACGGGGTACGAAGACGTCTCCTTTCTTTCCCTCTCCAAGATCTTTAGATTCTATGAAATCTGTCAGATTAAGTATTTCAAAATCTTCTTTGAGATTATCGGCCACCTCTGTCTTACCCGTTCCCGGAGTACCTGTGAGGGATATTATCATAACTGCGGTGAGTCTGTGAAAACATAAAAAGCTCGGCCTCCCCCGATTTTACAGGAGGTCCTATTGATGATAGATATATGGA
>CAYNCR010000137.1:0-7574 GCA_964395575.1 uncultured Desulfohalobiaceae bacterium | reverse complement strand
GCTTTGGCTTGCAGTGGGCAAGCCGGAAAAAGGAAGCTATTTGGACATCATCCTTTGGAAGATCTTTTCCGTTTTTTGGGAATGCCGCTCTGCTTTCTGAGCGGATTTCTGTGCATCATCCGCGTACCTTTCCGAACGGCTCGCAGCTCTTTCCGCCCGGTCTGCGGCATTGACCGCTTTTTCTGCCGCCTTTTCCGCATTCATCCGGGATTCCTCAACGTCTTGAACCTGATTCATCGCCTTGTCCGCTTTTTGGTTGGCTTCCTGAACCTGCTGTTGCAGGTCCTCCACCTCACCGGTGGTAGCGCATCCGCTGAGCAGAAGACCGGCGAAAAGCAGGGCGAGAATCGCCATCAAAGGTGCCCATCGTTTCCCTTGTGTCATAGTTACCTCCCTAGAGTTTTGGGGTGACAGTACATATACCTACGAAACCATGATAAGTGGGAGTTTACCTTGATCGGGAAAAATTGACAAGACATTTCGGATATTCCTTGAAGTTATGATCTTCAGGCGGGGTGAGCCCAGCCTTTCAACAGTCGCACGAGAGGGTTCGATTACGGCTTGAGGTGTGGCAAGGGTTGGCAAAAAAGGTGGCATGTTCCAGGACAAGGGTGTGAAAGGCTCGAGCGGTGGGGCACGTATATCCGTAAGTGGGGCGGAACTTGACGGGAACGCGGACCTTCTTCTAATACATGGATTATGGTCGGAAAACTTTCAGACATCTTATCAAGGAGAGACCCATGAAGTACGAAAATGTCGCCATTGATATTGGAGACGACTATGTGGCCCGTCTTACGCTGCACAGGCCGGAGCAATACAATACCCTCAACACGCCGATGGCCAAGGAATTGAATCATGCCCTGCAGGAGCTGGACAGCGAGAAAAGGGTGCGCGCGATCCTGTTGCGGGGATCGGGCAAGGCCTTTTGCGCGGGGATCGATCTCAAGGAGTATTCCGGACAAACGCCTATGCAGTACAGAGAATGGATCGAGACCATGGAGCGGCCGTTTACCACCATGGTTGCAATGAACAAGCCAGTTGTGGCTCAGGTCCACGGCATCGCGGCGGCAAATGGAGCGGGACTGGCCGCGGCCGCGGACGTGACCATCGCCGCGGAGGAAGCGCGTATCGGGCTCACCGCGATCAATGTGGGCCTGAATTGCGTCGGGCCAGTGGTTCCGGTGAGCAAATGCGTGGGACGGAAAAAAGCCCTGGAGATGCTCTTGTACGGCGACCTGTATCCTGCGGATCAGGCCAGGGAAATGGGGCTCTTCAACAAGGTGGTGCCGGCGAGCGAACTGGAGGAGGAGGCGCAAACCTGGGCCGCAACCCTGGCTGCCAAGAGCCCGCTCGCGGTCCAGAATGCCAAGCGGGCCTTCTATACTGCTGCGGACATGGACCAGGAGCAGGCGATCCAGTACATGAACGAAGCCTTTTCCAGGCTTTGCACCACCGAGGACGCCAAGGAGGGCATTTCCGCCTTTCTGGAGAAAAGACAGCCAGAATGGAGCGAGCGATAGGTCTCGCCCGATCTCTCAGGGTGCGGGAGGATTGCGGCCGCGGGCCTATATAGTGGCGGCATTTCGGGGATGCGGCGCGGATCCGTGCCGGGCTGGACAGGGAGGCTCAGCGGAGCTATAACCGGGCGCCGGAGCTCGGCGCAAGCCGGGCTTCGCGGCGTTCCGTTGCACCTTTCTGCAGAATGCGATCCGCGCAAAGGACAGCCCCATGCTCGAGGTCCTGACCACCATCATCCCCATCTTTCTGATTATCCTCACCGGCCTGGTTCTCCGGGGAATCGACTTTCTTCCGGGCCATCTGCTGGGCCCCCTCAATCGCCTGGTCTTCTATGTGGCCATCCCGGCCATGATATTCCAGAAAGTGGCAGAGGCCGACTTTCACGCCCATTTCCAGCCCGTCCTCCTTGCGGGAACCCTTCTTCCCCCGCTGGTGGTTTTCGCCCTGGGGCAGGCAACGCTCAGGGCCACCTCCATGTCCGGCAGCGAATCCGGAACATTTTTGCAGTCCTCCTACCACGGCAATCTGGGATACATCGGGCTGGCCGTGGCCTACTATTATCTGGGCGATCAGGGACTGACCCAGGCCAGCATTCTTTCGGGATTCCTCATGCTCTTGCAGAACCTGCTCTCTGTCTGGGTTCTGCGGCCGGAGCCAGGCACCGCTGGACGAAGCAGGGCGCTGTATCTGGTGAAGAAGATTCTGGTCAATCCGGTGATCCTGTCCGCTCTTGCCGGAATCGCTTTCTCTCTTTTCCGCATTCCCCTGCCGGAGATAATCTCCCGCAGCCTGAGCATCCTGAGCGGCATGGCCCTGCCTCTCGCCCTTATTGTCATCGGCGCCTCACTCTCCGTGCGCCTCATTAGGGCCCACCTGGGCCAGGCCCTGGCCTCGGGGGGCTTCAAGCTGGTTCTGCTTCCGCTTGTGGGCTATCTGGCCTATCTCGGCCTTGGGCTGGACAAGGCCGCGTTCATGCCCGGGTTCGTCCTGCTGGCAGCCCCCTCCGCAACCGTGACCTACGTCATGGCCGCGGAGATGCACGGCTCCCCGGATCTCGCCTCGGCCACGGTGACCCTGAATACCCTGCTCTCGGCCCTGACCTATACCCTGTGGCTCGGGCTGCTCTGAGCTCGGCCCGGTTTTACAACCCCCCGGGTCTTATCCTTGATTGCGGTTTGACAGGGGGCATGCCTGGTGTCAGGATTTGATAGTCCCTCGAAAAACCGGGCCATTTGCCCGATAACAGGGAGAAAGAAGCCATGCGTTTCGTCATCGTGGGAGGAGACGCTGCCGGAATGAGCGCGGCAAGCAGAGCCAAGCGCAAGATGCCCGAGGCAGAGGTGACCGTTTTGGAGCAGGGACACGATGTTTCCTACAGCGCCTGCGGCATGCCCTACGCCATCGCCGATCCGGAGCGGTCCATGCAGGAGCTCGTGGTGCGCGAAGCCCGTGCTTTCCGGGAAAAGCAGGGTGTGGACGTACAGCTGGGCTGCCGGGTGGAAGGCATCGATACCGGAAAAGGACGCGTCTCCGGCACCTCGCAGGATGGAGAGTCCTTTCAGTATCCCTACGACAAGCTGCTGCTCGCGACAGGGGCCTCGGCTGTTGGCCCCGATCTTCCGGGGGTCGATCTGCCGGGGGTGGAAGTGCTCAAGAACCTGGAGCACGGACGCAGGATCAAGGACTATCTGGCCCGCAACCGGGTCCGCAGGGCGATCCTGTTGGGCATGGGCTATATTTCCCTGGAAATGGCCGAATCCTTGCGGACGCTGGGGATAGAAGTGGCCATGGTCAAGCCCGGGCCGGAGCTGTTGCCCTGGATGGACCGCTCTCTGGCCGAGCTGGTGCGCCGGGAGCTGGAGGAGAACGGGGTGGAGCTCTATCCCGGACGGGATGTTCACCGCCTTGAGTCCCGGGGTGACGGGCTGCGCCTGGTCTGCGGGGACGGAGAGCTGAACGGCGACTTCGTGCTGGCCGGCATCGGAGTCCGGCCCAACAGCGAGCTTGCCGCGGATGCCGGTTTGGAGCTGGGACCCGGGGGGGCGATCGCGGTGGACCGCACCATGCGAACGAGCTCTCCGGACATCTTCGCTGCAGGGGACTGCGCGGACGCCTTTCATGTGGTCACCGGGAGGAAAACCTGGATTCCGCTGGCCCTGAGGGCCAATCGTTCCGGCAGGGCTGCCGGGGACAATGCCTGCGGCGGCAGTGTCCGCCTGGACGGAGTAGCCGGCACCAGCGTTTTCCGGGTGCTGGGCCAGGAGGTGGCTGCTACGGGGATCAATGCGGACCGGGCCCGGGAGAACGGCTTCGATCCAGCAGCGGTGAGCATCGAGAGCCGGAGCAGGGCCCACGCGCATCCTGGCGTCCAAACCATTCGGGTGGCCCTTGTGGGCGACAGGCGCTCCGGGCGGCTGCTCGGGGCGCAAATGGTCGGCGGCGAGGGCGTGGCCCACCGCATCAATGCGGCTGCGGTGGCCCTGCATGCCGGAATGGAGGTCGAGGCCTTCAGCCAGACTGATCTGGCCTATGCTCCGCCATTCGGTCCGGTCTGGGATCCCCTGCTCACTGCCGCGCGAGAGCTGCTCAAGAAACTGGAGACGTAAAGGACCATGACGCGGCGCGGGAAAAAGCGGGTCTCTTCCGGAGTGCCCTATCTTGATCGGGTCCTGGGCAGTCTCTTTATCGGAGACAATGTGGTCTGGCACGATGAGGCGGGAAGCCTGGCCTTTGTCTTTGGGTACAACCTCATCGCGGAGTCTGTGCGCCGGCAAAAGCCTGTCATATATGTTAGCTTCGATCGCTCCCCCAAGAACCTGCTGGATATGCTCGGCCCCATGGCCGAAACCCAGTATGTGACCATTCTGGACTGTTTCACCAACGGCAAGGGGGACGGCTCGGAGATTTTCGCCCAGTTCTATGAGAAAAACGGAGCGGAATGGCCCTATCGCATCATCTATTTGACTAGGGAAGTGCACTTCAGTGGAGGAATACGGGAGGCGAGACAGCCCGGCTGTTCTGGCTGAAGATCAATTAAAAAAGCGGCCTCCCCTGAGGGAGGCCGCTAAACGCCTTGAGAGGGCGGGTCTTGCCTAGGACTTGAGGATCCTGTAGGCACTCTCGTCCCTGGCCTCGATCATGTGGGGGATGCCGGTGACTCTGGCGGTTTCCTCGTTCCCGGCGAAGATGTCGTCCCGGTCCACGGTATCGAGCCTGAACTTGCGGGCCCCGGCCATGAGCTGCTGCAGCCCGCAGCCCAGCTTGTCCGTCAGGGTCCACAGCGCGATGGCGCCCAAGGGAATGTTCCTCATCTCCTCCTTGCCCACCTTGAGCTGCACGTCGTAGTAGTTGGCGAAGATCTCCTCTTCGCTCGCGCCCAGGGAGCTCACCGTCCTGGGCAGCTCATCCCAGTTGCCGTTAACCGCGTCTCTTCGCTCCGGATACAGGACCCCCTCGATATTGGCGCCCAGGAATCCCGGGATCATCAGGGAGCGGCCCATGCAGATCATCTTGGTGTAGGGAGCGCCCAGGGCCAGGCCCTTGAAGATGCTGTCCTCCAGGGCGAACCCGCCGGCGAAGGAGATGTCCACCACGTTCTCCCCGCGCGCGGCGAGCTCCGCGGCGTATTCCCTGGCCTTGGCATGCAGGTGGACCGAGGGAACGCCCCAGCTCTGCATCATGTTCCAGGGGCTCATGCCGGTTCCGCCGCCGGAGCCGTCGATGGTCAGAAGATCGAGCTTCGCCTCGGAGGCGAACTTGATGGCCATGGCCAGCTCCTCCATTCCATAGGCCCCGGTCTTGAGGGAGATGCGCTTGAATCCCAGGCTGCGCAGATAGTCCACCGCCTGGTGGAAATCCTCCCGCACCTGTTCCATTTTGTTGTGCTGGGTGGCGCCCAGTCTGCTGTGGCGGGCGAAGGACGATATGGAGCCGTGGTTGAAGGCCTCCTGTACCTCGGGAAGCTCCGGATCGGGGTCGACCAGATAGCCCCGGCGCTTGAGGAACAGGGCGTACTCTAGACTGGTGACCTGGATCTCGCCGCCGATGTCCTTGGCCCCCTGGCCCCACTTGATCTCCACGATGACCTGGTTGCCGTAGTTCTCTGCGATGTACTCGGCAACGCCGTTGCGCGTGTCCTCCACGTTGAGCTGGACGAAGATGCCCCCGTATCCGTCGAAGTAGTCCAGATAGGTGGAAAGGCGGCGGTCAAGCTCGGGGGCCTTCTTGACCCGTCCGTTCTCGATTTCCGCCTCCTTGTCCACACCGACGACGTTCTCCCCAACCACGATGGGGATGCCGCACAGGGCCCCGCCGATGGCGAAGGAGTCCCAGTACTTGGAGGCGATGAAGGTCGAGCCCAGAGCCCCGGTCATCAGGGGCATGCGGGTCTTGGTGGTGATCTCCGCGCCGAACTCGGAGCTGATGTCCGCGTTGGTGAAGATGCAGTCGTCCGGGTCGCTCGTCATCTGGGAGTGGATCCCTTCTGAACCGTAGGCGTAACCCTGGATGCGAAGGGATTTGTAGGACACGCCCACATGGCTGATATTGTCCGCGCCCGCGGTAACCGTGCCGAAATCACGGGGATACAGGAGCTTGCGGCCCACCAGGCTGGAGAGAAAGGTCTCGCACTTGCCCTTGCAGTCGGATCGGCAGAGGGTACACAGGCTTGACTCCGCAGGATCGCCTCGGTTGACGGTTCCCAGGACGTCGTTGCTCTTGGGGGTCTGCATTGGTGTCTCCTTGGGCTTATGGGTTTTTTCGTCAGTGATAGAGCCCTTTTTGAACCGCCGCTTTCAACGGGAGCCCGGGAAGTGACACACTGGCAGGGGCCAAAAAAACAAAGGCGTCCCATTTCCGCGGCAGGAGCGGATGAGGGACGCCTTTGTCCGCCTCGTTGGCTCGCGACCGCACCCCATTGTACGGTCGTTCATCAGGCACATTTATTTCATCAAAGTGAAATTCATTTATATTAAATAAACTTTTTATGTCAAGTGAATGAAAGAGTCGATCATTGGCCTGCATTGAATGTTTTGAGGGGAGAAAAATGAGACGGGAGGGTCGCTGTTGGTCTCTGAATCCGTCATCTGCCATCTGGCTGGCATCCGGTTCGTTCCGCAGAGCTTTTCCATGCCTCGTTGTGTCTATGTGGCACAGCCGTGGGAGTTACCGGATGAGGGTGGGAAGGCAGATCTCGTTGGCGGCGGACGATGCTATTCGCGCTCCAGGTCCTCGGAGATGAGGATGGCCTCGGCGATCTGGCGCAAGGACTTGCGCGAATCCATGCTCCGTTTCTGCATCCAGCGGTGGGCTTCTTCCCCGCTCATGGAACGCTTCTGCATAAGGGTTTCCTTGGCCCGCTCCACCATCTTGCGCGTCTCCAGCTCTTCCTCGATGACGCGGGTCTTGACCATGAGCTCCGTGTTCAGAATGGCCACAGCGGCCTGGTTGGCCACGGCATTCATGAGATTGAGCTCTGTGTCCGAGAAGTCGTAGGGCTCGGAGGTGAAACAGTTCAGGGCGCCGATGACCTTCTCGCTCTGCAGCTGAAGCGGCACGCCGATCATGGAGGACAGACCGAGCTTCCTGGCCATGGCCTTCTCCTTGAATCGGCGGCTGCGCAGGACATTCTTGATGCACAGGGCCTTTTTGTTGGTCACCACATGGCCCACCACGCCCTCGTCCAGCTCCAGGACGCGGTTCTCCAGATACTCCGGGGCAATGGCCTGGGTGGCCTTGAGCCTGATCTTGGGCGGGTCCTCGTCTTCGTCCACGAGCCACAGGGAGCAGATGTCCACATCCATGCCCTTGGCCGTGACCATGACGATGAGCTTAAGCAGGTCCTCGAGGAAGAGGTCCGAGGTAATGGCCCGGCTTATGTCCGTAAGGGCCTTGATGTACTTGTCGCTGCTTTTTCCGTCCTGGATGGGCATAGGAACAGCATACTCAAACTCAGGACTGTTTTCAATTCAGAGAGATGGGCCGTGAGGGACGGCACTCTGGGACATGCTTCAAGGCCGCTTTGGGGAAGGGGAGAATGTTCCAACCGGCTGAAGGAG
>CAYNCR010000136.1:0-7624 GCA_964395575.1 uncultured Desulfohalobiaceae bacterium | reverse complement strand
CCGGGCAACCCCTGGATGAGAAAGGCGGTCACGGTGTGGATACTCACCGCCCAGACGATGGAGATATAGATCAGCGGCTGGAGCCACCTGGGATGGGGCCGCCGTTGCCACTCCGCGTGGAGATTGTTCCAGGCAATGACGATATTGAGCAGCAGATAGCCGGTAAGAACGATCATGTCATAAAAGAGGAGGGAATTGGGCGTAGGATAGAGGATGACATTGATCATCCTCTGCGGCTGGCCCAGATCGACAACGATGAATCCCATGCAGATGACCACGGCGGCCACGGCCATGAACTCGCCCAGAATGACCATGTTCTTGAATTTCTTCTGGTTGTGCAGGTACAGCGGCAAAACGAGCATGACCGCGGATGCGGCGACACCGACGAAATAGGTGAACTGGGCGATATAGAATCCCCAGGAGACGTCCCGGCCCATGCCGGTCACCGTAAGGCCCTTCTGGAGCTGGATCATGTAGAAGATGCTTCCCACGCCCATTACGGCGAGCAGGAAAATAATCCAGGCCCAGTATGTTTTGCTCCCTTGCAAGGCTTTCTCTAGCATGGCGCCCCCCTAAACGATGTAGAAAACACTCGGTTCGGTTCCCAGATCAACTTTGCGCCGGATGGTATAGTTCTCCCGCAGCACCTCTCGGATATGCGAATTTGGATCGTCCAGATCGCCAAAAATCAGGCCCCCGTTCGATGCCTCGACACAGGCGGGCTGTTTTCCCTCCTCCAGGCGCTGATAGCAGAAGAGACATTTCTCCACCACTCCGCGCATCCGAACGGGGAAATCGGGATTTTTATCCTTCACATAAGGGGCCGGGTCACAGAAGTTGAAGCTCCGCGCCCCAAAGGGGCATCCGGCCATGCAATAGCGGCATCCGATGCAGCGGTGAAAGTCCATTTGCACGATCCCGTCCTCACGCTTATACGTGGCCTGTGTGGGACAGACGCGCACGCAAGGCGGATTCTTGCAGTGATTGCAGAGAAGCAAATACTCCTTTTGCTCCACCCGTTCTGCCAGGAAGGGGTTTCCCTTACCGGGAAAGACGTGCTCGAAGTGGTCCTTCCAGATCCACTTGATTTCCTGAAACTCCTTGGCCTCACCCTCGGGGACGTTGTTGGTGCTGTGGCAGGCCTCGATGACACGATGAAAGTCCTCCTCTGTCTGGAACTTCCGCGTGTCGACAACCATGCCCCAGCGCCCGGCCTTGAGGCTGCCTTCCTTTTTCCGGGCGGTGTGCTCCTCGGGTTGATAGGAGCTCGCGCTCAGGGCCGTGGCTCCCCCGAGACCCAGCAGCGTGGTTACACCGGCGATCTTGAGAAATTGCCTTCTATTGCTGCCCATTTGCGACCTCCTCTGGAGCGACGTGGCAGTCCCAGCAATACGGATCCACAGAGGCCGTATTGTGGCACCTGTCACAAAACTTTTCCTTGCTCGAATGACAGTCCATGCAGGTCTTCTGCAGGCTCATGTCGTACTGCTTGCCCCCCATGCCCGTGTACACGGTCTTCCCGTCGCGCACCACCGTGTCGCGCCAACTGTCCAGAAGTTCCATGTGGTTCTTGCGCATCCATTCCGTATCCTCGACGCACTGCTGGCTATCCTCGGGAAGCTGCAGCTCGGGCGACTCGTAGGATGCCTGCCCCACATTGAACCAGAAGGGAAAGCTCAGGAGCAGGAGGAATATGACCAAGCCGGTCAGGATCTTGCCCGCATCGTACATACCCTAGTCCTCCTTTCCGGGTAGGGGTTCGCCGCGCAGATCAGTCTCGCGTTCCTTTTCACCGCGCATGACCAGAGCGTTGGCCACGAGCTCATGCACGCCGGTCACATCCACCCCGGGTGCCCAGTAGTCCATGAGAGGCGGCAAGGCTGCTCTGTCGATGGCGCAGACGCAGGAGAGCATGTTCACTCCGTGTTTCTCCTGAACGTGCCTGACGGCGTTGGCCCGGGGCATGCCCCCGCGCATGCGCATCTCGGTGAACTCGTCGTTGTTCAGTCCGGCCCCGCTCCCGCAGCAGAAGGTCTGCTCCCGGATGGTCTGCTCCGGCATCTCGTGAAAGTGGTTGCAGACATTGTTGATCACATAGCGCGGCTCTTCCAGAAGCCCCATACCCCGGGAGGGATTGCAGGAGTCGTGGTAGGTGACCTTCTTGTTGTCGTTGCGGCTGGGATCGAGGTTCAGCGCCTTGTTCTTGATCAGGTCCGCGGTGAACTCGGTAATGTGGACCATGCCCGTTTTCCTTGCGTTGTGAAAGACCGTCCCCGTGATGGGACTCCGGGGAACGCTCAGGAAGTCCGCCGGGCCGTTCATGGTGTCCATGTATTGATGCAGCACACGCCACATATGACCGCACTCGCCGCCAAGAATCCAGTTGACGCCCAGGCGCTCGGCCTCGGCATAGATCTTGGAATTGAGGCGCTTCATGGCCTCGTGGGAGGTAAACAGCCCGAAGTTGCCGCCCTCGGCGGCGTAGGTGCTCAGGGTATAGTCCAGTCCCAGCTCGTGGAAGAGCATGAGGTAGCCCATGAAGGTATAGGTACCCGGATCGGCGAAGTAGTCGCCGGAAGGCGTGACGAAAAGGATATCCGCACCCTTCTTGTTCAGGGGGACCTCGATGCGCTTGCCGGTGATCTCCTCGATGTCGTCCACCATGAAGTCCACGATGTCCTTGAACGTGTGCGGCGGAATGCCCAGGTGGTTCCCCACGTTGAAGCAGTTGGTCACCGGGCCCATGATCCAGTTGGTCTGAATGCCCAGCAGATTCATGAGCTCGCGGGCCATCATGGTGATCTCCGCCGTATCGATGCCGTAGGGGCAGAACAGGGAGCAGCGCCGGCATTCCGTGCACTGGTAGAAGTACATGAACCATTCCTTGAGCACATCCTGGGTCAGCTCGCGGCCCCCGTTGAGCTTGCCCAGGATCTTGCCGGCGGTGGTGAAGTCCTTGCGGTAAACGGATCGCAGGAGCTCAGCCCGGAGCACGGGCATGTTTTTGGGATCGCCGGAGCCGATGAAGTAATGGCATTTGTCCGCGCATGCTCCGCAGCGGACGCAGATGTCCAAGAATACCTTCAGGGATCGGTATTTCTCCAGCCTCTCCCGGAACCCCTCGTAGATGATTTCCTGCCAGTTCTCCGGAAGCTGCCAGTCCTCATCCATGGGGGACCATTCCTTGGCCCCCTCGTACCCGAAGAAGGACTCCAGCTCCCTGGGCTTGGCCGGATAGCTGAAATTGCCCAGCCGGAATTCCGGCGGTGTATCCTCCATCCAGTTGTTTTGCGATGGTGTATGATCAATGCTCTGGACAAGATTTTCCGGAGATAGTGTCTGTGCCATAGATTACTCCTTTTCCACTGGGATGCCTGCTTCCTTCATATGCTCCCTGTATTCGTCCTCCCATTCCTCGTAGCTATGGAGCTTGACCGGATAGTTCCAGGGATTGACGTGGCGGCGCATCCGGTTGTCGTTGGGCATGTTGCGCGTGGGGCTCAAAAAGACTCCGCCCAGATGCATGAGCTTGCTCCAGGGAAAGTAGACCAGAAGGGAGCACACCAGGAAGAGATGGGTATAGAACAGGGCGCCGATGCCGCTGGGAATCTGGGGCTGCAATTGGACCAGGCCCATGCTCAGGACCTTGATGTCCACGATGTCCGCCCGGACGAAGTAGCGCATGAGAATCCCTGTAACCACGATGGCGAAAAGCAGAAACAGGGCGAAATAGTCAGCTGGCAGAGAAATATAGCGCATCTGGGGAACGACGATCCTGCGCAGGAAGAGGTAGGCCAGGGCCAGGAGAATGACGATCTCCGTGGCAAAGATCACGGGCACGCCAATCTGCATGATCCCGTCCAGGGTCTCGATCCAGCCGAACAGGGCAGGAACAGGCTCGGTGAAAAAGCGCATATGGCGCGCCAGAATCACGAAGAAGCTCACATGGAAAGCGAGTGCCCCGAGCCAGAGGAACTTGGACGAGCCGTAGCTGAGCTGGGTATCGTCCTTGAAAAGCCTGACACGGGTATTGCGGAACAGGGAGCGAAAGAGCACGACCTCTAGGATCATCCGGATTACCACCCCGAGCTTGGTGGAGGGGCTGTCGATCCTGTTCTGCCGAATCCAGGGAAGGCTTTCCTGCTGTCCGCCGGTGGTGGGAATCTTAAAGGGCACTGCAGAGCGGCCCCACTCGACCACCCTGTAAACAAAGCCGATAACAAAGGCGGCGAAAGCCAGATAGGGAACGACAACGCCGAAGAGGCCGTGCCATTCCGCTGCCCCGGCCCCCAGAAGCGGGATGATCACCAGGGCCAAAACCATGATCAAGGCATACAGAGCGTTCATAGTGGCTTACCTCACGTCTCTTTCCTGCAGGTTTGATGATACCACCCACCCGTCCAGGCTCGGATCATTCCTGTCCGATGTCCTCCGCCTCGGAGTCAGTCCCGGATTGGGGCCCGGCGCCGTCCCTGCCGGTATACTTGCGCAAAAGATAGCTGACCCGGTCCTGAGCCTGACGGGCCTTGAGCTCCCACACTTGCTCCTTGCATTTGACGTAGATGTCAAAGGCGAGCATGTTGAGCTGATCGACCCTGTCCTCAAGATCTCTGTATTCGGCCTGCCACCCGTTCTCGCGGACCGGCCCGTCCAATTGCCTGCGAAGGACCTCCTTGAGGACGGTGAACACCTGAATGGCTTGCGAAGGTGAGAATTCCTGAACCGCCCGCACGCGGACAACCGCGTCAACGGACTGGGCCAGCTGCTGGGTGCTGCTCTCCCGGAGGAGCTCGTCGAATATATTGTCCAGCTCCCGGGACAGGGTGGCCCCCACGGGATTGGCGAACTGGTCCTTCTGCCGCTTGAGGAACTTCGCGGTATCCTCGGGATAGGTCGCAATAGCCGCGTCCAGCCAGTTCTTGACAATCCTGTCCCTGTGCTGGCGCAAATGCTGCCAAAACTGGTCCTGACGGGTACTCACTTGGAGGGGCTCCTTTGTCCAATCCGGACTCCGGCTGATCAGCCGGGGAGAAAAGGCAACGCAACCCAGTTGATTGCGGGTTCCGCTTTCCAGGCCACACCATGCGTGGCCGCATTACTTCGCAGTTTCTTATCCTCTACCGCGACAACCTGTCAAGAGAAATGGAACCTTGGCCTCCTCCCGGTACAGGTCAATCACGGCGTCACCACCATGGCCCCAGTCCCTTCGGAGAGAACAGGCAATAAAAAAGCGGGGTCCGCGGACCCCGCTTTTGGGCATACAAGAGAAAAGCTTCCGCCGAGAGGGCCTACATGGCCCTCAGGCGGCTGATCCGCTCTTCAATGGGAGGATGGGTGCTGAAAAGCTTGGCCAGGTTCTTCCCACTGAAGGGATTGATGATGAACATATGGGCCGTGGACTGATCCCCGGTGCGCATGGGGATGTTCTTGCTGTAGGCGTCCATCTTTTCCAGGGCGCCGGCAAGGTAGGCCGGATTGCCGGCGAACTCCGCCCCGGCCTGGTCCGCGAGATATTCCCGGGAGCGGGAAATGGCCATCTGGATAAACATGGCGGCGATCGGGGCAATAATGGACAGGGCAATGGCCACGATGGGATTGCCCCCTTCCTCATCGTCTCCGCCCATGCCAAAGATGGCCGCCCATCGTATCATGGTGGAAACGAACATGATCACTCCGGCCAGAGTAGCGGCCACAGTCTGGATGAGGATGTCCCGGTTGCGGATGTGCCCGAGCTCGTGCCCCAGCACGCCCTTGAGCTCCTCCTTGGAGAGGATGTCCACGATGCCCTGAGTGACGGCGACAACCCCGTGATCGGGATTGCGGCCCGTGGCAAAGGCATTGGGGGACTTTTCCGGAATGATAAAGACCCTGGGCTTGGGGATGCCCGCACTCTGGCTCAGCTCGTCCACGATCTCGTGCAGCCTGGGGGCCTCGGAAGGGCTCACCTCATTGGCCTTGTACATGCGCAGAACGATCCGATCGGAGAACCAGTAGCTGCCTACATTCATGGCGATGGCGATCAGAAAGGCGATCACCAGGCCGCCGTTTCCGCCCATCACCTGTCCGAATATCAGGATCAGCCCGGTCAGAAGGCCCAGCAGGATTCCCGTTTTCAGTTGGTTGCTCATTGACGCTGTCTCCTTTCAATCACATTTTCGGAGAAAATTTCCGCGGTTGCCGTCATCCTCCGCTATTCGCCCGCATCTGTATGTCCAGCCTACTCCTCGACCACCTCGATCCGCCGTTTCCGCCGGCTTATATCGGACTTGGGCACGTGCACCACCAGGAGCCCGTGCTCCATCCAGGCCCGTATCCCTTCCGGATCGGCTTCACGCGGCAAGCGGAACCTTCTCGCGAAGGGCCCGAAGAAACGCTCCAGCATCTGATGGGACAGACGGCACCCCTCACAGCTCGAAAGCCTTTGTCCGTAGACAACGAGCTCGCCGCCTCGGAGCTCGATGCCGACCTCCTCCCTGCTCAGCCCGGCGAGCTCCATCCGGATGATGTATTCCTCCGGTGTCTCGTACGCGTCCGTTGCCGGTTGCCAGGAACCGCTTTCCCTGATCCGCTGCTCCAGATCGAACTTCTCCCACGCCTCATCCAGCAACCGGTCCAGGCGGTGTCCCATGTTCGGGGGGTCGCCCCGATCGTGTGATCGTGTCATCTTTGTCTCCAAAGTGGTCCGGTACTCTCGGTGCTCCCGGCACAAGGGGTGTTTGCTTTCCATTTAATAATCAATTCCCGGGGATTGTCAACGTATGCGCCGGCTGGGTCAACTCATCTGAAGCCCGGGCTCAGGCGTTTTGCCCTTTGACAGAAAGAAGGCATGGAATATAGAAAATAGATTCAGTCTTGACCATACTCCAAAAATGGGACGGCTCAAGATCCATAACCGCTATTCTCGGAAATCCGGCTGTCGGTCAAGATTTTCACCAACTATTCTGGCAAGGATCCGGAGAGGCAACATGCAACAGTTTCCCAGGATGCAGCGGCTGCCCCCCTATGTCTTCGCCGTGGTCAACGATCTCAAGCTTCAGCTGCGCCGGCAGAACGAGGACATTGTGGACCTGGGCATGGGCAATCCCGACATCCCCACACCCCAGCACATCGTGGACAAGTTGACCGAGGCGGCCCAGAAGCCGGTCAACCACCGCTACTCCGCCTCCAGGGGCATCCCCAATCTGCGTCTGGCCATCTGCAATTGGTACAAGCGCCGCTACGACGTGGATCTGGATCCGGAGAGCGAGGCGGTGGTCACCATCGGGGCCAAGGAGGGGCTTTCCCATCTGGCCCTGGCCATGCTCAGTCCGGGCGACGTCGTCTTCGTCCCGGATCCCACCTACCCCATCCACTCCTATTCCGCGATCATAGCCGGAGCAGATGTGCGCAGCGTCCCCATCCACAAGGATCGCGACTTTTTCCAGGACCTGCTGGAGGCCACCAAGCAGACCTGGCCTCAACCCAAGGTGCTCATCCTCTCCTTTCCCCACAACCCCACGACCGCCACCGTGGACCGCGAATTCTTCCGCAAGGTTGTGGACTTTGCCAAGGAGCACAACATCTTCGTCATCCACGACCTGGCCTATGCCGATCTGGCCTTCGACGGATACGAGCCGCCCAGCTT
>CAYNCR010000135.1:0-7648 GCA_964395575.1 uncultured Desulfohalobiaceae bacterium | reverse complement strand
CCGGGGAGGACAGTCTGGTGGTCTGCACCGGTTGCGGATACGCCGCGAATCTGGAAAAGGCTGAGGTCCCTTCCCCGCAATCCACGAGCTCCGAACCGAATTGCCCCCAGCCGGAGCTGGTCGAGACCCCTGGCATGCACACGGTCGCAGACGTGGCCGCCTACCTGAGTATCCCTCACAATCGCGTCCTCAAGACACTGCTCTACAAGGCGGACGACACTTCCGTGGCCGCCCTGGTTCCCGGAGACCGGGAAATCAATGAGACCAAGCTGGGCAACCTCCTCGGCGCCGGGGAGCTGGAGCTGGCAGATTCCGAGGCCGTGCGCACCTGGAGCGGAGCCGAGGTGGGCTTTTCCGGACCCATGGGCCTTTCCGTGGACCGCGTGATTGCGGATCACAGCCTTCTGGCGGCTTCGGACTGGGTCTGCGGAGCCAACCGGGACGATGCCCACTATCGCCATGCCCGACTGGACCGCGACGCGGCCGTGGAGCAGTACGCTGACATTTCCACCATTCGAGAGGACGACGCCTGTCCCAAATGCAACTGCGGTCTCAGCCTCCACAAGGGGATCGAGGTGGGACACGTCTTCAAGCTGGGAACCAAGTACAGCGAGGCCATGAACGCCACCTACCTGGACGCGGAGGGCCGGGAGCGTCTTATGGTGATGGGCTCGTACGGGATCGGGGTCACCCGTCTCCTGGCCGCGGCGATCGAGCAGAACCACGACAAGGACGGCTGCTTCTTTCCCCCGCCCATAGCTCCCTTTGAAGTGGAGCTCATCCATCTCGCCCCGCAGGACGAGACCCTGGCCGCAACCGGCGAGGCGCTTCAATCCTCCATGGAGGGGTTGGGAGCGGATGTGCTCGTCGACGACCGGGAGGAGCGGCCCGGTGTGAAATTCAAGGACGCGGATCTGCTCGGCTCGCCTCTCCAGGTCATTGTGGGCAAAAAGGGTTTCGAGCAGGGTGTTGCCGAGGTCAAGGATCGCAAGTCCGGAGAGCGGGCAAGCCTGAGCCTGGCCCATTTCTCCGAGGAATTCGCCTCCTGGCGCAACCGTGTGTGGCGTGAGATCTGGAACCTGAGGGACTGATTCCGCATGGCCCATATCTATTCCGTGAGCCAGATCACCCGCGCCATCAAGGAGGATCTTGAGGCGCGCTACCCCTTTCTCTGGGTGCAGGGTCAGATCGGGAGCTTGTCCCGACCCGGATCGGGTCACATCTACTTCACCCTCAAGGACCGAGAGGCCAGCCTGAACGTGGCCTGGTTCAAGTCCAGCCAGACTCGTTCCGGAATCGATCCCAAAGCCCTGGAATCGGGGGCCGAGGTAATCTGCGCCGGCCGCATGAATGTCTATCCCCCGCGGGGCGTGTACCAGCTCATCGCCGAGCTTGTGGAAGACCGCGGCGTGGGCGGCCTGCAGCTGCAGTTCGAGGCGCTCAAGCGCAAGCTTGCGGAGCAGGGCTATTTCGCCCCGGAAAACAAGCGCTCCCTTCCCGGGCACCCCAGTCGCATCGCTGTGGTCACAGCCGCGGAATCTGCGGCTGTGCACGACTTTCTGCGTTTGGCCCGCCGCAGAGGATGGCCCGGGGAAATCCGGATCCATCCCACGCCGGTGCAGGGCGACGCGGCCCCGGACAGCGTGGCCAGAACCCTGGACGAAGTGAACCGTCTCGGCTGGGCCCAGATCATTGTCCTCATCCGGGGAGGTGGCTCCCTGGAGGATCTGTGGACCTTCAACACGGAAACTGTGGCCAAGGCCCTGCACCGCAGCACCATCCCCGTGGTGAGCGGCATCGGCCACGAGGTGGATCTCTCCATAGCGGATATGGTGGCGGACGTTCGCGCGTCCACTCCGAGCCACGCGGCGCAGCTGATCTGGCCGGAGCGGACGGAGATGATGCAGCAGATCGACGAGGCCGAATCAGCCCTTTATCAGGCCTGGAAAAGCAGATACACTCGCATCTGTGATGAGCTCGAGGGCCTTACCCGGGCTCTTTCCTGGCTTTCCCCGGCCAAGAGGCTCAAACAGCTGCAACAGACCCTTGCGCTCCGGGAATCAGGCCTGCGACGCTCCGCGGACTTCCTGCTGCAGACCAAGCGGAGCCGGTTGCAGCACCTTGCCGATCGGCTGCAGCGCGTTTTCGGCCCGGACAGCTGGCGTGTCCGCGAACAGGCGATACGGGGCCTGGAGGACCGCCTGGAAGCTGCAGCACGAGCCAATCTCCGCGGCAAGCGCTATGAGCTGGACCGCGTCGCGGACCGCCTCGAGGCCCTGGACCCCTATCTCCCCCTGAAGCGCGGATACAGCCTGGTCACCGTGGAAAGAACCGGAGAGTTCCTCAGGACTGGGGAGCAGGTCGAATCCGGAGAGGATGTGAGCATCCGCACCGAGGAGGAGGAGATCGGGGCGCGGATCAAGTAGGTTCGAGGCGACCGGCCGTGGGCGCTGGATACGAGACGATGGCGAAGAGCTCGAAGGAGCTACTTGCAAGGAAACCTCCTTGCCTCGAGGCGAGCTCTTCCCTGTCGGTCAGGGCTTGAGCGGCAGCGGGCAACCGATTCACGATCCACGCCTTTTCCAGAACCCGATCCCCGAAACCATTTTCATTTGCAAACCAATTGGTTACGCTATCCATGAGTGACGAACAGAACGGTTTTGAAGCCAAGATGGCCCGGCTGAAGGAAATTGTGACCAAGCTGGAACAGCAGGACCTGCCCCTGGAAGACGGCGTGGCCCTCTTCCAGGAGGGAAGCAAACTGGCCCGGGAGTGCCGGAGCCATCTCCGGGAAGCAGAACACCGTGTCCGGCAGTACACCCAGGCCGGACTGGAGGACGTGGATCAGGATCAGGAGCACGGATTGGATGAGCAGCCAGACGATGAAGACAAGGCTTGATCGGTACAGGCGGGAAATGGAGGACTACTTCAACGCTGCGCTTCTCCATGGCCCCATCCCGGAAAAACTGAGTGAGGCGATGCGCTACAGCCTTATGGCCGGCGGGAAACGAGTCAGGCCTGTGCTCTGCTTAGTGTGGCACGAGCTCCTCGGCGGGAGCCGCGCGGATATCGTGGACTTTGCCGCCGCTCTGGAGCTGATCCACACCTATTCCCTGGTCCACGACGACCTGCCGGCAATGGACGACGACGTCTACCGGCGGGGCCAGCCCTCCAATCATGCCCGTTTCGGCGAGCCCATGGCCATATTGGCGGGCGACGGATTGCTGACAGAAGCCGTGCATCTCCTGCTCGCTCCCGAGCTCCCCCCTTCCAGAGTGGTCAGCGCATGCAGGGAGGTCACCCAAGCCGCCGGTCCAAGGGGAATGGTGGGCGGCCAGGTCCTGGACATGGGCTTGAACGGCCCTGCGCCCCATAATCTGGAACAGCTGAAAAATATGCACGGCATGAAGACAGGGGCCATGCTCCGGGCTGCCTGCACTGGTGGTGCCCTGCTCGCCGGCGCCTCGACCTCGGATCTGGAACGCGCAGCAAGCTACGGGGAGAACCTGGGACTTGCCTTTCAGGTCGCAGACGACATCCTGGACATAGAGGGCGACGAGGCCACGATGGGCAAGCCGGTGGGCAGCGACGAGCGGATGGAGAAGAGCACCTATCCCGGACTTCTCGGCCTGGAGCCGAGCCGGCAAATGGGACAGGATCTCGCGGAACGGGCCGTGGAGGCCATCGACGCCTACTCTGGGGATCGGGCCGATTTCCTGGCCGATCTCGCCAGATACGTGGTCCGCAGGGCCGAATAACCCTCTTGCCTGTGCAGAAACAGGCACAATGAAGCATAAAAATGCGAGTCGCGTCGTGGGATGCGGTGATGCCTGTGTTTCATCTCGGCGTCCAGTACTAAGAACTGCCCAAGCTGATCGGTTCTAGATGCCGAAACGCCGTATATCCCCGACTCGCCGCGCCTGACAATTTCACGTAATAATTCAGCACCTTGGCCACATTTTCATATAACCCTCATTCCCGGGCCCACCCGGACACAACCAAGCATGAAAATGTCGCGAGCCGAAGGCGGGTGGACGCTGAAGCGCGGGTTTCATCCCGGGTTTCACATGACAGGATACGCAACACCTCATCGACATTCCCGGATCACTTCCGGTGAAGCAGGATTCAAATGGTGTGAATGATGATGACTGGAGGGAATCAATTCCACCTCAAGCGGTTCCAACAAGGCCAAGGTGTATTATGAAACCCAGCGAACCCGGCACTCATTCACTGAATGAGTGCCGGGCTAGCCTCGCGGACAATTCCTCAATAATTCGACAGCTTGGCCACATTTTCATACAAAAAAACATCTTAGGGAAACAGTGAAGAACGAGACGAAATAACCATGAAGCACGAAGGATCCTCAAGCATCCTGGAGCGGATCAGCGCGCCGCAACAGGTGCAAAGCCTCTCCCACTCGGAGATGGAGCAACTTGCCACGGAGCTGCGCCGGGAAATCATCTCCACGGTCTCGACGACAGGCGGACATCTGGCCCCCTCACTGGGCACCGTGGAACTCACCCTGGCCTTGCTTCACACCTTCGATCCCGGACACAACAGAATCCTTTGGGATGTGGGCCATCAGTCCTACGCCTACAAGATCCTGACCCGAGGCGTGGAACGCTTCCGGTCCCTGCGGCAGTTTGGCGGCATAAGCGGATTTCCCCGCCCCTCGGAGTCCCCGTACGACCATTTTGTTGCCGGCCATTCCGGCAATTCCATTTCCTCCGCCCTGGGCATGGCGGTTGCCCGGGACCTGAGCCGCAAGGACGATCACGTCCTCTCCGTCATCGGGGACGGCTCCATGACCGCGGGCATGGCCTTTGAAGGCCTGAACCAGGCCGGTGACCAGGAGCGCAACATGGTGGTCATACTCAATGACAACGAGATGTCCATTTCCCAGAACGTCGGCGCGCTTTCCTCCTTTATGAGCCGGAACCTGTCCCATCACCGCTTCCTCCGCTTCAGGAAGGACCTGAAGAACTGGCTCCAGAACGTGCCCGTGATCGGCGAGGATCTGCTCAATTACGCCAGGCGCAGCGAGGACTCCCTCAAGAGCTGCTTCTCACCGGGCATGCTCTTCGAGGCCTTCAAGTTCAACTACCTGGGACCCATCGACGGCCACGATGTGCGCCAGCTCACCCGGGTTCTGGAACAGATCCGCCACATGAGCGGGCCCATTCTTCTGCACACCCTGACCACCAAGGGCAAGGGGTATGAACCCGCCGAGTGCAAGCCCGCTCAGTTCCACGGAGTGGGCTGCTTCGAGCCGAGCACCGGAGACGCGCTCAAGAGCCACACGCAAAAGCCCATGAGCTACAGTCAGGTCATGGGCCGCACCCTGTCCGCCCTCGCTGCCTCCGAGCCTCGGCTCGTGGCCATCACCGCGGCCATGCCCGAAGCGACGGGACTGGACGATTTCCAGCAGAGGCATCCGGAACGCTTCTTCGACGTGGGCATCTGCGAGCAGCACGGGGTCACCTTCGCCGCGGGGCTGGCCAGCCAGGGCTATCGGCCCGCTGTATGCATCTACTCCACCTTCCTGCAGCGCTCCTATGACCAGATCGTGCACGACGTGTGCCTGCAGAACCTGCCGGTCACCTTCTGCATGGACCGGGCCGGACTGGTCGGCGCGGACGGGCCCACGCACCACGGGGCCTTTGACTTGTCCTATCTGCGACACATCCCCAACATGACCCTTATGGCCCCCAAGGACGAGGCGGAGCTGCAGCGCATGCTCGCCACCTGCCTCACCCTTCCGGGACCGGCGGCGGTTCGCTATCCCCGCGGATGCGGAACCGGGGCCCAGCTGGTCCAGTCGCCCGCTCCGCTGGAGGCCTGCACCGGCGAGTTTCTCCGGGAAGGAAGCGATGTCTGCATCCTGGCCCTGGGCAGCACGGTCCAGCCCAGCCTGGAAGCGGCAGCGGATCTGGAACAGGAGCGCGGCGCGAGCTGCGCGGTGTACAACACCCGCTTCATCAAGCCGATTCCGGAGGACATAGCGGATATCGCCGCGCGCTTTCCCCGCCTGCTCCTGGCGGAGGAAAACGTCCTTGCCGGGGGTTTTGGCTCGGCTGTGCTGGAATTGCTTGCGGACAGGGATCTTTTGGGGGACACAACGATCCGCAGGCTGGGGTTGCCGGATCGCTTCGTCGAACACGGCGGGCCCGAAGAGCTCCGGCACCAGGTGGGACTGGACCGGGAAGGCGTGGCCCGGACCCTGCGCGAGCTCCTCGGAGAGTGATCCTACACGTCTCGCTGCGGGATCAGATCAATCCGAGCCGGATCCTGAATCCTCGGGCTCGAGGACGAACACGCTTTCCATGTGCCAGGTCTGGGGAAACATGTCGAAGAGGGCGGTCTCCCGGATGCGCCAGCCCGCCTCCAGAAAAGGGATCAAATCCCGGCAGGTGTTCACCACGTCACAGGAGACCCAGATCAGCCGCTTAAGGCCCGGTATGTCACGCAGGCTCCGCAGTCTCTTGCCTCCTCCGGAACGTGGAGGGTCCAGCACCAGGACCTCCGGGCCGAAATCGCTGAGCTCGCTCGCCGATTCCCGTGCCGAGAGATCCAATCCCCTGATCCGGACATTGTCCAGGCCCAAGGTCTTCGCCGCATGCATCGCTCCCTCGGCCGCGTTTTGCTCCCCTTCCAGGGCCAGAACCCTGCCTGCCGACGTGGCACAGGGCAGGGCAAAATTGCCCGCCCCGGCGTAGAGGTCGCCAACCCGGGCAAATCCCGCGGTCCTATTCTCCACGAAGCGGACCAGGTCCTGATTGAGACGCCAGTTGGCCTGGAAGAAGGAGTCCGCTCTGGACAAAAGGTGCAGGCCGTATTCCGGCAGGGGCAGGATCAGCCGCTCGCTGTCTCCGTCGGCTCGGACCACATCGTCTTCCGGGCTTGCCGCGAGAGTCCGCCTTCCGTCGATCAGATCGGGGCTCATTCGCCGCACTCCCTCCGCCAGGGGTCGGGAAAAGAGGAGGCAATCCGGGCAGGACACGAGCTCCCGGCTCCCAAGGGCCTTCAGATGGGGAGCACCAGCCGCGACCTCGACCTGCCCCCTCCAACGATAACGCCAGCCCGCTGGGCTGGGATGGACCGCCGTCCGCTCCGGGGCCTGGCCGGCCCACTTCCTGCCCAGGCTGCGCCGCATCTCCGAGAGGAAGAGCCCGTGTTTCAGCTCCAGCTGTACCCCTTGGGGAATATGGCCGAAGCGGCATCCCCCGCAGCGATCGCTCAGGGGACAGGGATGGGGCCGCCTTTCGGGGGAGGATTCCAGAATCTCCATCCACTCGGCCTGGACGTGGTCCTTCTTGCTCGCCGTAACACGGGCCCGCACCCGCTCACCGGGAAACACCCCCGGCTGCAGCAGCACCACCCGGCCGGTGTCCTCCCTGGCCAAGGCACGCCCCCGCCAGATCAGACGTTCTACATCCAGAATGAGCTCGGACATGGCTCAGCAGCCCCTTAAAAAAGTCCCTATCATACAACCTTCATTCCCGAGCCGATCCGGGCACAACCAAACATGAAAATGCCGCGAGGCAATAGCGGGTGGACGCTGAAGCGCGGGGTTCATCCCGGGTTTCACCTGAGGGGATACTGAGCGCCGTATCGAGATTCCCGCACCATGTCCTTGGAGGCAAGGTTT
>CAYNCR010000134.1:0-7650 GCA_964395575.1 uncultured Desulfohalobiaceae bacterium | reverse complement strand
AATGCATACTCGGAGCACAGCATGGGCATACCCGGAAACCTCCTCACCACGGCCATGGCGGTCATGCCCCACAAGGACCCGGACAGGGCCCTGGAGACAGCTTTGGGGCTAGACATCCCCTTCTGGCCGCAGCTCCCCCTCTATTCCTACTACGAGGACATGTACGTCCAGGCGGCGGAGCATTTTCCGGGAATCATCCTGGATACGGAGAACCGCCGCCTCGAGTTTTCCACGCAGAAATTCCTGGAAGAGGTGGAGGAAACCATGCACCACTTCCAGGAGCCGGAGTATTTCGACATCAGCCCGGGGTATTCCACCGTATACCATCGTTTCCTCGAGATGGATCTAGCCCAGAGGCCGGCGATCCGCGGCCAGCTGGAAGGTCCCATCAGCTTCGGCTTCAACATCCAGGACCGGGACGAGGACCGGCCCATCCTGTTCAACGACACCGTGCGCCCCTTTCTGCTGGAGTTCATGGCCCAGCGGGTCAATGTCCAGCTCTCCCGTCTCAAGCAGCGAAACGAAAACGCCTTTATGTTCGTGGACGAGCCCGGCCTGGAGTTCATCTTCAACGCCATGTCCGGGTACGGCGACGTCCAGGGCAGGCAGGACCTGGAATACTTCTTTTCCCTCATCGAGCGCCCCAGGGGTATTCATCTGTGCGGCAACCCGGACTGGGATTTCCTCCTGCGACAGGATCTCGACGTGCTTTCCCTGGACGTCTTCAGCAACGGGGAGCGCTTCACCGCCTACACCCGCTCCATTCAGGAGTTCCTGGACCGCGGCGGCACGCTCATCTGGGGGATCGTGCCCACAAATGCGGAGCCCTTCGAACAGCAGACCCTGGACACCCTGCAACAGACCCTGGAAAGCCTGTGGGAGCGTCTCGCCGCGAAGGGCATCGACAGAGACCTGCTCCTTTCCCGGAGCCTGCTCTCCCCGGCCACCTGCTGCCTGGTCAACCCGGACGGCACGCGCACGGTGGAGGAGGCGTTCCAGCGAATCCGGACCCTGTCCGAGCGCCTGCGGGAAAAACACGACCTGGCTTGAACCGTCAAGGCACCCAAGCGCCGCGAATCACAAAACCTCCTAACTTCTTGATCCGGATCAAAGCGCTCCGGAACGGAAAGCGCTAGACTTCAGGCGAATGGTTCAGCGGGGAATTCCCCGCGACGAAACAAGAACGCATTATCCCGGAAACCTTGGACTGTCCGTCCAACCCCAACAACAAGGAGAAAACGCGATGCAGACGACACACATTTACGAGGCCGGATTCAAGGAGAAAGGCCCTGGGAAGAATCTGGTCCACGATTCCCCCTACTTCAAGATCATCAACTTCAACTTCGAGGCGGGACAGGAGCTCCCGGTGCACAATCACGACGTGGAAGGGCAGCTCTCCATCACCATATTGGAGGGCGAAGGGGAGCTCCTCGGCGCGGAAGGGGCCAGCTATCCCGCCAAGGCCGGTGACGTGGCTGTTGCCGAAATCGCCGAGCCCCACGGCATCCGTGCGCGCACACAAATGCGGGTCCTGGTGACCATTGCTCCTCCGGTATAGCCATGGATCACTTTTGCGGGATGCGTTCCCATGCAGGGAGACGCATCCCGCTTATCCCCTCCAATTGGCCTTTATGGAAGTCTTTCCCGAGGCTTGGCCCGCGACGCCGCCTTGGCAGACTTTTCTGTTGCATTCGTTTCCGGTGAGTGATATCGCTTGGCCCGCATTCGGCAGCTGCACTGACTTCAACCCTGTATCCCTTGGAATCGTCCTATCTAGTCGCCGCGATACACCTTTTCCTCTTGGCCGAATCCCCGCACTCTGCTAAACTTTCTCTTACCCGCAAAGGACATGCCGACTCAGGGAGATTGCCCTTTGCCGGGAGATGCACCCGGCCCATTCAATGATTCCGGAATCAGGGAAACGGGTTTACCATCCCTGTGTAAATGGTTATGCATACCTTGTTGCCGAAAAGGGCATCAAAACGGAATACACGCATTGAGACTCCCCTTGGCAGGGCGCCCCCAATATTCCAATTGCTGCGTTGTCCCGCACCTATTTGAGTTGGCAAACGAGCGTCTGATTGGCTTGGCTGCACAAACAGGTGCGGGATTTAAGCTCCCATGGAGAAGCACCTCGCCCCGGTGAAACACAAAAAGGTTTAACCGGGCTAAACGACGATCTTGATTTTTTTCGCGCTTGACCCGTAAAATTCTTGAACATCCTGTCTGACAAGGTCTTCTTCAACAGTCTGTTAATGAGGGGGTCGCGCCGAACTGCTGCGGGAACGACTCGAGGAACGCTATGAACGAATACGGCATGAAAGTGGACCTGCACCTGCACTCCAGGCATTCCGCCAAACCCACGCAGTGGTTTTTGCAGAAAATCGGGAGCCCGGAGAGCTACACCGACCCCTTTGCCGCGTATCGCATGGCCCGGGCGCGCGGCATGGATCTCGTGACCGTGACCGACCACGACACCCTTGCCGGGAGCCTGGAGATCGCCCATTTGGACAACGTCTTCCTCAGCGAGGAGGTTTCCGCCTATTTCCCCGAGGATCGGGGCAAAATCCACGTATTAGTCCTGGACATCGACGAGGCGCATCACAAGGAGATCCAGCGCCTGAGGGAGAATGTGTACGACCTTGCCGACTATCTGCACCAGGAGGGCATCGCCCACAGCGTGGCCCATCCCCTCTGTGACACCAACCACTGCCTGAGTCTGGAGCACGTGGAAAAGATGCTCCTGCTGTTCAGCCATTTCGAACAAAACGGTGCCCGCAATCCCTGCCAGAACCAGATCCTTGCCGAAATTCTCGGCTCCCTCACTCCGGAGGCCATCCATCGTCTTGCGGACAAGCACGATCTCGCTCCGAGAGGGGATGCCCCCTGGATCAAGACACTCACAGCGGGGTCCGACGACCATTCCGGTCTGGATGTGGCCCGCTCCTACACGCTGGCCCCGCATGCCCAGAGCAAGGAGGCCTTCTTCCGAGAGCTGCGCGAGGGCCGCGTCCGAACCGAAGGGGTCCCCGCCACCCCGAGATCCCTGGCCCGCGACCTCTACGGCATCGGCTACCAGTTCTTCATGTCCGAATTCCGGCTGCAGCGCTATGTGCACAAGGATCCCCTCTTCCACTTCGCCAACGCCGCTCTCAGCCTGCCCGGCAGGGACGACCGCCCCGCCCACATCCGGGCTCTGGACTTTTTCCTGCGCAGGATCTCTCCCATCCTGCCGCGCAAAAACGGCAACTCCCTTTCCGGGCTGCTGCAACGTGAGGGGCTCTCCGTCCTCGCGACAAACCCCTCCCTCGAGGAGTCCATCCACAACCCCGATACCGACCCCCGGGACGTGGAGGAAAAGTGGTTCACATTCGCGGCAGAGGTCTCGGACCGCATCATCCGCTCCTTCTCCAATTCCCTGCGGGAGACCATGTCCCAGGCCAAGCTGTTCACCTTCTTCGACAGCCTGGGATCCACAGGCACAGTGTACACCTTGCTGGGGCCCTATTTTCTGTCCTATCACCTGTTCACCAAGGATCGCGAATTCTCCAAAGCCTGCAGGGAGCATTTCCTCGAAGGAGAAATCACCGGTCTACGGGAGGAGGGCTCTTCGGATGTCGCCCTTTTCACGGACACCTTTCTGGACCTGAACGGGGGGCTCGAGGCAGTGCAGTCACAGCTCGGGGTCCCACGCGAAACAGACCAGGACGTGACCGTTCTGACCTGTTCGGACCAGAATCCCGGAGAGTCGACGGTAAGCTTTCCTTCAGTGGGCTCCTTCGAGCTTTCGGAGCGTCCGGGAATGACGATCCACTACCCCTCCTTCCTCCGCATCCTGGACTATTGCCACGAAAGGGGGTTCAGCCGCATACAAGCCGGAACTCCCGGCCCCATGGGACTCGCCGCCCTGGGCATTGCCCGGGTCCTGGACCTGCCGGTCTGCGCCACGTATCACGCCGCATTCCCGCAGCGCATCCACGAGCTCACCGGAGACACCGGCCTGGAGGAGCTGGCCTGGAAAGGATTGACCTGGTTCTACAACCAGATGGACACGGTGTACGCCCCGACTCGGAGCGCTGCTGACAAACTGGCGCAAAAAGGAGTTTCCCGGGAAAAGATACGTCTCTATCGCAGCAGCATCGACACGCAGCGCTTTCACCCCGCCAAGCGCAACGGCTTCTGGAAGAACCGCTTCCGAACCGAGGGCGACACCTACAAGCTCCTGTATGCCGGACGTGTTTCCAAAGAAAGGAATCTGGAGCTCTTGACCGAGGCCTTCCTTCGCGTAAGCGGACAGCGAAGCGATGTCCGGCTCGTCGTCGTCGGGGACGGCCCCTATCTGGACCGGATGCGGAGTGCGCTCCGGGACACAAGGGCCCTGTTTACGGGCATGCTCCACGGGGATGAGCTCTCCCAGGCCTACGCCAGCAGCGACCTTTTTCTCTATCCCTCCAGCGCGGATTCGCTGGGCCATGAGGTGCTTCAGGCCCAAGCTTCGGGCCTGCCCGTCCTGGTGGGTGATCAAGGGGGAGCCAGGGAAAACCTGGTCCCCGGGGAGACAGGCCGGGTCCTTCCGGGAGATGATCCCGGGGCATTCGCCCAAAGCATTCTGGAGCTCCTGGACCACCCGGAAGAATTGGCGGACATGGCCATGAGGGCCCGCACCAGCCTGGAATATCGCTCTGCCGGGAGCTCCTTGATACAAGCCGGGCAGACGGATGGCCAACAGGCCGCAGCTTCAGCTGAGGCAGGGGATGTCGGGGAATGCTTGGACAGGAAGAATTGAAGGGTATCCGGAAAAAGGAAGCAGACACCGAGACGCCATGAACACCCCGATTCGGACGAACACACTGACGCGCACCCTTCTCTGCTCGCCAACTCACCACGTAGGGGTCCAGTTCCTGCGATACCTCTGTGTGGGCTGCCTGGGATTCGCAGCCGACTACAGCGGCCTCTATCTGCTCACGGAATTCGCGGGGCTGTACTATCTCCTCTCCGCTGCCCTCGCGTTCCTTCTGGGACTCACGGTGCACTACATCCTGAGCGTCAAATGGGTCTTCAGCAGACGCACCCTGAACAACCGCTACGCGGAGATGGGCATCTACATGGGCCTGGGCGGGGCCGGGCTGGTGCTCAACGAGCTCGTGATCTGGTCGCTCACGGAATTCCTCCATCTGCACTACATGGTCTCCAAGCTGTTCTATCTCGTTATCTTTCTGCTTCTCTTCGGCCTGCGCAAGGTGTTGCTCTTTCGATGACTACGAAGGCATAAGGCCCACGAAACACACGAAAAGTACACGAAATGGAATCAACTCTGGCAAGCCACGCTTGCCTGACTTGCATCGCCTTTTTCTCTCATCAGAGAAACGCTGAACGGGGAACGCAAAACGAAGAACGGAGTACGCTGAACGGGGAACGCTGAACACAGAACGGGGAACGGGGAACGGGAAACCCTCCAAAAACAGCAAAAGGACGAACATGGCGGAAAACATCATTGTCCTCGGCGGAGACGGATTCTGCGGCTGGCCCACCAGCCTCTATCTCTCCCGCGCAGGATACGACGTAACTATCGTGGACAACCTCTCCCGGCGCAAGATCGACGTGGAGCTGGAGTGCGACTCCCTGACCCCCATCCGGCCCCTGAGCAAGCGCATCGAGGCCTGGAGGAACCTCACCGGCAGGCACATCGATTTCCAGTGCCTCGATCTCGCGGAGCACTATCACCGCATCCTGAGCCTGATCCGGGAGCTGAGGCCCCGGGCCATTGTCCACTTCGCGGAGCAGCGGGCCGCTCCCTACTCCATGAAGTCCTCCTATCACAAGCGGTATACGGTCTCGAACAACATCTGCGCCACGCACAACATCCTGGCCGCTATCGTGGAGTCCGGAGTGGACACCCATCTGGTGCACCTGGGGACCACCGGAGTTTACGGCTACGGCACCGCGGGCATGACCATCCCGGAGGGCTACCTCACGGTCAAGGTCGAGGAGGAGGGACGGGAAAAGCAGATGGAGATCCTCTATCCGGCCAATCCCGGAAGCGTGTACCACATGACCAAAACCCAGGACGCCCTGACTTTCTTCTTCTACAACAAGAACGACCGGGTTCGCATCACCGACCTGCACCAGGGCATCGTTTGGGGCACGAACACCAAGTACACCTCCCTGGACGAGGCCCTGATCAACCGCTTCGACTACGACGGCGACTACGGCACGGTGCTCAACCGCTTCCTGATGCAGTCCGCCATCGGCCATCCCCTGACCGTGCACGGCACGGGAGGCCAGAAGAGGGCCTTTATCCACATCCAGGACACCGTGGAGTGCATCCGCCTCGCGGTGGAGACCCCTCCGGCCAAGGATGAACGGGTCAAGATCTTCAACCAGGTCACGGAAACCCACACCGTGCGGAACCTGGCCCGCAAGATCGCCCGCATGACGGACACCCCCATTCGCTACTACGACAATCCCCGCAACGAGGACAACGAAAACACCCTGTCCATCAGCAACGAAAAATTCCTGGAGCTGGGCCTTTCCCCCATCACCCTGAACGAGGGTCTGATGAACGAGGTCTACACCGTGGCTCGGAGATACAGCCACCGCTGCGATACGGACAGGATTATCTGCACCTCAACCTGGCGTCCGGATATGGAGCCTGACACACAGGGCAGATACGAGGAGCAGCCCGGAGAAATCCCCGAAGAGGAGGCTCGAGGGGAACAATCCTCGGAAGCCGAGTCCGGATAGGCCGATTGTCGCGCAGGGAAGGTCCCGCGCACTCCGCTTCGAGGCTCAAAGCACACCTGCGACAAAGGCGCAAGAACCCGCACACGGCACAGGACGGCTTTCGGACATGAAGATCCTCTACGGGGTTCAAACCACAGGCAACGGCCATCTGGTCCGCTCCGCATCCATCATCGCCGCTCTCAGGGAAAAGGGGCACTCCATATACACCCTGATGAGCGGGGACAGCGAAAAAACCATCAAGCACCCCGAGTCCTACAGCCCCTTTGAGTTCAGGCGCGGACTGACCTTCATCACCCAGGGCGGACGCATCCGCTATCTGGACACGGTCAGGCAGCTGCACCTCCTCCGTTTCTATCGCGATATCCGCTCCTTCCCGGCTGAAGACTTCGACCTAATAATCACGGACTACGAGCCCCTGAGCGCCCGTATCGCCAAGCGCAACAAGATTCCCAGCATCGGCGTGGGACACCTCTACGCCTTCGCCCATCCGGTCCCCGTTCCACGTTTCGATCCTCTTGGCGTCACCATCATGCGCCGCTTCGCCCCAGCGGATATTCCCCTGGGCCTGCACTGGCACCATTTCCAACGCCCCATCCTGCCGCCCACCATTCCCGGTGACGTATACAGCAAACAGCAGCAGCACTCCTCCAAGATCCTGGTCTACTTCCCCTTCGAAACCCCGGAGCGGATTGGTGAGTTCCTCCGGCCCTTCCGGGAGCACACCTTCCACATTTATACGCCCGGACTGAGCGCGCCCGGCGATGAAGGCAATCTCCAGTGGCGTCCCGTATCCAGACAGGGGTTTGTGGAGGATCTTTCCGACTGCGGCGGCGTCATGTGCAACGCCGGCTTCTCCCTGATCAGCGAGGCCCTGCATCTGGGCAGAAAGGTCCTGGCCAAGCCCGT
>CAYNCR010000133.1:0-7660 GCA_964395575.1 uncultured Desulfohalobiaceae bacterium | reverse complement strand
CCGAAGGCAGGATTCAACAGGGCTCCCCGCGCACTATTTTCATGCTTGGTTGTGCGCGAGTCGGCCCGGGAATGAGGGTTGTACAGAAGGATTGCGGGCTTAGAACGGACAGGCACTGATCCGGGATAGCTGGATCTTTGCACATGGGCGGCTAAAGGAAGGAACGCCCTCCTCCGATGAAAGGGGTAGATTCACTAATACAAGGAGCAGCCCAGCATGAGCTCTGGAATGTACAGCACCCTTTCCGGTGCCATGGCAGCCGGAAGGAATCTGCAGATCATCAGCAACAATCTGGCCAACATCAACAATTCCGGCTTCAAGAGGGAAGAAACGCATTTTGAAGCCCTGTTCCAGAATCGCATGCAGGCTACTTTGGGCAAGGGGATCAATTTCAGCCGGATCAGCAACACGAGCACAGACCATTCCCAGGGCGGGCTGAAAAAGACCGGAGCAAACCTGGATCTGGCAGTCGAAGGCAAGGGCTTTTTCAAGGTCGCCGGTGAGGACGGTTTCTCCTACACCCGTAAGGGCAATTTTCAGCTTCGGGAGAACGGGGATCTGGTAACACCTTCCGGGCATCAGGTTGTGGGTGAGAACGGTCCCATCAATCTGCCTTCCTCTCGGGTCAGTGTGGACGAGGACGGGACAATTCGCGGAGAGGACGGAGTTGTGGGGCAGTTAAGCCTCTACGATGTGCCCGATCACTCGGCCCTGAAAAAACAGGGGGACAATCTGTGGAGCTATAACGGCCCAGGTGAGGAGGAGATAGTGACCGGCAGAAAGCTTCAGCAAGGCTTTCTCGAGGAATCCAATGTGGAGCCCATGCGGGAAATGACCGAGCTGATCAAAACCAAGCGCCTGTTCCAGGCTTATCAGAAGAATTTAAAGGCATACGGGGACATGGCCAAGCAGGCCAATGAGATCGGACGAATCGGCTAAATCAGGGAGCCCAGGCAATGATCACAGCGCTATCCACGGCAGCGACCGGCATGGAAGCCCAGCAGACGAAGATCGACGTCATATCCAATAACCTGGCCAATGTGAACACCACTGGTTTCAAGAAGAGCCGGGCCGACTTTCAGGATCTGCTGTATCAGGACTCTCGGATCGCGGGCAGCCAGGCCACCCAGGATACCGAGATTCCCACCGGTACTCAGATCGGACATGGGGTACGGACCGCGGGTGTTAGCAAGATCTATTCCAACGGAGATATCAGCAAAACGGGCAACAAGCTGGATCTGGCCATCGAGGGCCCCGGCTTTTTCCAGGTCCGGATGCAGGACGGGGAAACCGCCTACACCCGGGCCGGAGCCTTCAAGCTGGACGGCGAGGGCCGAATCGTCACTTCGGACGGCAATCCCCTGGCTTCGGAGATCGCTGTTCCCGAGGGGACCACGGAAATCTCCGTGGGCGAGGACGGCACGGTGACCGCCTTCACAGGAGACAGTCAGCAGGGACAGCAAATCGGCAATATCGAGCTGGCTCGCTTCACCAATCCCGCGGGATTGGAGAGCCTGGGGAGCAATCTGCATCAGCAGACCTCCTCCTCTGGAGAAGCCCTTGTGGGGCTGCCCGGCCAGAACGGTTTGGGCAAGCTTTCCCAGGGCTATCTCGAGGATTCCAATGTGAGCGTGATGAAGGAGATGGTCAGCATGATCTCTGCCCAAAGGGCGTATGAGACCAACTCCAAGGCGGTTCAGGCCGCGGACACGATGCTCCAGACCACCAACCGCATGGCCTAGGGATATGCCCTGCGAGCCATTTTTTCCCCGCACGGGTGTTCCGGCGGATTGTCGCAGCTCACAGGTGGTGAGCCCGAAGCGAATAAAGGGACGTCTCAACATGGCCATTCTCCGATTGCTTTGCATATGTCTTGTCCTGGCGATGAGTTGGCCGGTTTCAGCCGGTGCTCTGGAAGTGCGCTTCCAGGACACTGCGCAAGCTCGGGGCGAGATGCTCACCCTGGGAGAGATCGCGTCGCTGACTCCGAAGAGCTCCGGGGAAAAGCATGCGGACACCCCCTTGTTCCGGGCCCCGCAGGAAGGCGAAATCAAGGTTTATCAGGCCGCTACCCTCAAGGCCTATGTTCGGGAAGCCCTGCCCGGAGAAGCCGAGATTGCCTGGGCCGGCGCTGAGGAGGTCACTGTTCGGCGTGAGGGGAAGCTCGTACAGGGGCAAGAAGTGGAGCAGATCGTCCAGCAGTATCTACGGGACAAGGCCAGGGAGCTGCCGGTCAAGGATTTGGCCTTTACCCCGGACAACCTCCCCGACCCTTTCGCCATACCTCACGGGAAACAGGAGCACACAGTCATCCCCTCCCACGAGGATGTCATCGGGAGCCGCTATTTCACCGTGCGTTTTCGGGTGGACGGCAAGCTGGCCGGGAATGTGACTCTGAGGGGACAGCTGGAGGCGACCGCTCCGGTAGTGGTCGCTTCCAGGGACCTGAAGAGAGACACCGTGCTCAGCCGGGAGGACCTTGAGGTGCGAGAGAGCGAGATCAGCCGCGCCGAGAGGCCCCTAACCAGCAGGGAAAAGGCCGTGGGCATGCGTTTGCAGCGAAGTGTCGCTTCCGGGGAGATCCTCCAGGCCAGAAAGCTTGAGCGTCCGGTTCTTGTGCAAAGGGGCGAAGTGGTGACCATGGAGGCCAGCAAAGGCTCGCTGCTCTTGACTGCCAAGGGTGTGGCCCGTTCCAGGGGGAAAAAGGGAGAAACCATCAAGGTCCGCAATACCAACTCGGAGCGGGAGATCCTCTGCAAGGTTGTGGAGAGCGGCCGGGTACGGGTGGAGTTCTAGTATGCGTCGAAACATCCTGTTTGTGATCCTGCTCTGCTTTGTTTGGGCCGGATGCGCCTCCAAGGGGGTAGAGAGCACCGAATTCGAAAAATACGAATACAAGTCCGTGAACAAAACGGAAACGAAAACGAAGAGCAATTCCGGCTCCCTGTGGCGAAAGGAAAAAGGTGAGAAAGGGCTATACTCGGACATCAAGGCCTACGAGAGGGGTGACATTGTCACCGTGGCCATATTTGAGAGCGCCAGTGCCAACAACGAAGCCGATACCAGCACCGAGCGCGAAAGCTCCGCGTCAGCCAGCATGAGCAGTGTGTTCGGTCTGGAGAACAGGATCGAGAAAATCAGTCCGGGCATGGATCCCACAAATCTGTTGCAGTCGGAATACAGCAATTCCTTCGATGGATCGGGCGAGACATCCCGGGAAGGGGAGCTGCAGGCTACCCTGACCACACGGGTGGTTCAGGTCATGCCGGACGGCAATCTCAAGATCCAGGGCAACAAGAATATTACCGTGAACAACGAGAGCAACATCATCCGACTTTCAGGCATTGTGCGCCCCGAGGACATCGGTGCCGGAAATACGGTGGATTCCAAATACGTCCTGAACTCGAATATCGACTATCAAGGCCGCGGAGTTATCAGTGACAAGCAGGGCCAGGGCTGGCTGGTGCGGATCATGGACAATGTCTGGCCCTTCTAGATCAAAATACTTAGCCCAAAGTTCGAAGTTCCGGGTTCGACGGGTGAAGCTGGGAGCGCACTTGGCGCTTTCCCCGTGATTCAACGTGGAACGTTGAACCAGAAAGAGTTTCTCTATGCGCAAGACATTGCTAGCCATCGCTCTGGCGGCTATCCTTGTTCTGGGCTCTCAGCCCGGATTCAGCGCCCGGATCAAGGATATAGCCAATCTGCAGGGCGTGCGGGAAAACCAGCTCGTGGGCTATGGACTGGTTATCGGTCTGGACGGCACCGGGGACAGCACCCGCACCGGATTTACCCGGCAGACAGTGGCCAATATGCTGCAGAATATGGAAATTTCCGTGAACAGCGGCGATGTCGATGTAGACAATGTGGCCACGGTTATGGTCACCGCCAAGCTCCCGCCCTTCGCCAAGAACGGGGACACCATCGACGTGGTTGTTTCCTCGGTGGCGGACGCGGACAGCCTTGTGGGCGGCACGCTGCTGCGGACTCCCCTGAAGGGCCCGCAGGGCACTGTGTATGCTGTAGCCCAGGGGTCCCTGGCGACCAACGCCCTCGCCTTCGGCGGAGAGGCGGCCAGCGTGCAGAAGAACCATCCCACGGTTGCCCGCATCCCCAACGGAGCGATCATCGAGAGGGAGCTGGACTATAGGCTTTCGCGGAAGGGCAAGCTCAAGTATCAGGTGGGCAGCGCTGACTTCACCACCATTTCCAGGATCACCAAGAGGATCAACGAGGCCTTTTCTTCCGGAACCGCGCGGGCTGTGGACGGAAGCAGCTTTGAGGTGAACGTCCCCAACCGATACCGGGACAAGCGGATCCAGTTTATTTCCGCTCTGGAACAGCTCCAGGTTACTCCGGGATCCTCGGCCAAGGTAGTGGTGAACGAGAGAACCGGGACCATTGTCATGGGCCAGAAGGTCCGGCTCTCCAAGGTCGCTGTCTCGCACGGCAACCTGAAGCTCAAGATTCGGGAGTCTCCCGGGGTGTCCCAGCCTCCGGCCCTGAGCGGAGGCGAGACGCGGGAAGTGCCCAGGACGGAGATGGAGGTCCAGGAAGAGGAGGGCGGCGTCATGGTTATGGATAAAGGCGTAAGCATCGGTGATGTAGCCAGCGCCTTGAACGCGATAGGGGCTACGCCCAGGGACCTCATTTCCATATTTCAGGCTATCAAAGCCGCGGGTGCCCTGCACGCGGAACTGGAAATCATGTAGCCGGAAAAAGGCCTTATGCGCTTGTTTGACCAATTCCGGCCCGAACAGGGAGCTTGACAATGAAGCTGGCATTCGATCCGCAGATGCAAATCCCTCGTTCCGCCTTCCAGGAAGGAGGAAAGGGAGGAAATCAACCCCAAAAGCAGGCCATGAAAGAGGTCTGCCAAAATTTCGAGGCATTTTTTGTGCAGACCATGTTCAAGGAGATGCGGGACACCGTTCCCGAGGGCGGCCTGCTCGAGGACGGGCTCAGCTCAGGTTTTTATCGGGAGATGCTGGACAAGCAGGTGGCCATGCAGAGCGCGAAAAGAAACGATTTTGGCCTGGCCCAGGCCATGTACAGACAGTACGGATCGACCCAGAATCCGGAGCCCGGGAGCTCTGGCAAATAAAGATCTCTGTCCTGTATTCATGGATGGAACTTTTTGCGACAGGCCCTTGACCTCATTCCAGTCAAGGGCCAAATTTTTGACCTGTTGTAAAAGATTGAATCACGACAAGCAGTTGGATTCCACAACTGCTTCCAGTCAAGCCCTGTTCCGGCCTCAAGGAATCCCTCTCCATAGCGCAAGCCCCTTCCCTCACACCCTGTTTTCATTTGCGAAAGTATTCAGGATCCGGACAATTTTTTCCTAAAGGATTTGCCCTCTTATTCCGAAAGGGAATTAAAGGCCTAAGGTGTGATGCTGATCTCACGGCTTGCTCTGCTGACAAGAATATGACATATGGGTTATTCTAGGTAATGAGAGGAGCCCTTGGGCTGATACGAGGTGGTGCCGCAATCGCGGCTTCTCAGTTGGAACACATTTCATTTATTCGAGATATACGAAGAACGTGGTGAGGGAGCATTATGAGCATGAAGATTTCCGGAGAGGAAATGTTTCGGGTCCTGCAGGGCCTCAAGCAAAACAGGGCGCAGGCTCCGGGAAAAAATGAGCAGGCTGGAAGCACGGAAAAAGTGGATTTTTCCTCCGAGCTGCAGCAAGCCAACAAGAGTAGCGAGATGACCCAGGCCTCGGACCCCGAAAGGGCGGCGAAACTGGATTCCCTGAAGCAGCAGATCGGCAACGGGACCTACAATCCGGATATGAAAGAGGTCGCCTCCAGTCTGCTGGATTATTTATCCAAGATGCGCTCCTGAAATAAGCGCGGCTTTAGTTGATGCGGTAAGTGCCGCTATTCGGAGGGACTTCCCATGACAAGTCTGCAACGCCTCTACGAGGTGACTCTCGAGGAGAGGGATGCCGCCAGGGATCTGGATATGGATCGGTTGATGGTCCTGCTTCAGGAAAAGGAGGAGCTGCTTCCCCTGCTGGAGGAGACGCAGGACTTGAGCCCTGAAGAGAGGGAACTGGCCCGGTCCGTGCTCCATGAGAACCGGCGCAACGCCTATTTGTTCAATTCCGCCCTGAATTGGACCAGTGAGAATATCTCGCTCTTGCAGTCAGCTGCTGCTCCCCCTGTTTACGGAAGGAGCGGAGGGATGGTGGAACAGACTGGCGAGGGAAATCTCCTCTCAGGAAAGGTTTAGTATGCCCGGCTTGTTGGATTCCCTGAACATTGCCCGCACCGGGATGGCCGTCAATCGCAAGTCCATGGAGGTGACGGGCAACAACATCGCCAATGTGAATACTCCGGGCTATTCGGAGCAGACAGCTGAGGCCAAATCCGTTCCCGGAGTGGAGTCCGAAGGCCTGACCTTCGGCCAGGGGGTCAATGTCGAGGAGATCAGCCGGGCCGAGGACATATTCATCGAGGACCAGCTGAAAAACGCCGAGGAGAAAAGCGGCAGGACTAGCGCCAAATCGGCCCCTCTGGCCGAGCTGGAGCAGGTCTTCAAAGTGGAGGGGAACAATCTGGCCACCAAGATGGAGGAGTTTTTCGCATCCTGGGATGATTTGGCTCAGAATCCCGGCGGTGAGGTGGAACGGTCTCAAGTCATTCAGCGCGGGAAGAACGTTGTCTCCGCCTTCGATAAGGTCCACCGCAAACTGGACACGGTGAAGAGCAACATCAACGCATCCCTGCGCTCCGAGGTGGAAACGATCAACAGCAAGCTCGGAGAGGTGGCGGATCTGAACACCAAGATTGCCAACGCCGAAGCCACAGGCCGGAACGCGCACACCGCCAAGGACGAGAGGGAGATGCTGCTCCGGGATCTGTCGGAAAAAGCGGGAGTGAATACCTACAAGGGTAAGAACGACATGGTGTCCGTGGCCCTTTCCGGAGGGCAGGTGTTGGTTCAGGGGCAAGAGGCCAATCAGCTGCAGGAGGACAAAGGGGACATCTTTCTGGATAATGGCAATACAAGAACGCAAGTTGTCCGGGACGATATGGGAGGTGCCCTGAAGGGGAAGCTCCAGGTGCGCGATGAAGTTATTCCCGAGGTCAAGGAGCAGGTGGATACGCTCCAGCACGATCTGGTGACGGAGGTCAACGCCCAGCATCAGAAGGGCTACGGCTTGGACGGGGAGACAGGGCGGGAGTTTTTTAGCAGGGATCGGTTCGTGGTCAATGACAGTCCTAAACCCAGCCCTGATTCTATCGTGGATACGAATCTCACTGACAATTCCCATATTGACATCGATGTGGGAAGTGACACCCAAGAAATTGAATTCAACGGATCTCACGACCAGAACGGCGACGGTCAGCTCAATCTCCAGGAGATGCGCGACGCGATCAACCAGCAGCAGGATATTGGGGCGCAAGCTTCGGTATGGAAGGACGATAGCGGCGGTTACAGGCTTTCTATAGCTTCCGAGGACAAGGACGAAAATGTCCAAGTGAGTCACGATCAGAATTTGACCGATATTTCCTTCAGCAATGACGAAGAACGGGATGCAGGTCCGTACCAAATGGAGGTGTCCATAACCGACACATCCCATGTGGCCGCGGGATTTGCTCCCGGCGCCCCCGGAGACAACCGCAACGCCCAGGCAATGGCCAAT
>CAYNCR010000132.1:730-7732 GCA_964395575.1 uncultured Desulfohalobiaceae bacterium | reverse complement strand
AAGCCGTGTTTCATAAACAGGCGCGCCCTTGTTGTTCGCGATATGGGGATCTTGCAGGTAGCGCCCGTAAGGTTCGCGATGCCACGTGTTTGTGGAGAACCATCGGTGTCTCGCGGGCATGAGTCGCTCAACGTATGTCCTTCCCAGCACTGGACGCCGGGATGAAACACAGGCCTCAGCACAATCCCCGACTTCCCGCGCACTATTTTCATGCTTGGTTGTGCCCGGGTTCGCCCGGGAATGAAGGCTGGATCAAGGAGAAGAACGTGAGCAGAAACCCCTGAACGGATAACGGTGAACGGGGAACGGCACGACGTGAGCGTCGATTCTTGGGGAGAATGGCCCAACTCGACGCTAGAGGCCTGTTTGCGGGATTGCCGGGCCCGGCACAAGGGAGGCTCGGGGGGTGAGGAACATTGGGGGATCGGCCGGCCCGGAGCTTGCGCCGGGACGGCCGGATTCGGGGAAAGAAGGATCTAGCCCTGCAGCTGTTTGATGATGGTCTCCTCGAATTCGGGAAAATAGCGGCTGATCACGGGGAGGTCGAAGCTGCGCAGAACGCTCGTGTTCGGTTCCCTTTCCAAGAGGAATTCAAAGCATTTGTGGATCAGCTCTTCGGTTGTCGCCTTTCCTCCGGTAAGCTTTTCCACGTACTCCGGATCTGCGTTGACCGTGTGAAAAGTCGTGGTTTTTTGTTCCACACGGACTTTGTATTTGCCCTCGTCCATCTGTTCCACCTTGATCATGTAGCCTCTCCTGCCAATCTTTCTGTTTTGAGTGTTGGGTTGCAAATACCGGAAAAGGAACCAGTTATGCCTGAAAATGGCCTTGTGGCGCGCGGTCCGGAAAGAGGGGCTCAACCCCAGCAACGCGAAAGGGACTTGTAGCAAATACTCGGATGCTGGACAAGCACTGTGCAGGGGCGATTTGGGCACAAAACCTGCCGGAGGATCAGGACACGGTGAACCAGGTCTCGCCGTTCCATTTCTTGCCGTGCTTGCGAAGCATGACAAAGGCGAGCCAGATCTGTTCCAGGGAGGTGAATATCCTGCGAGGCTGGCCGGGCAAAGAGCCGTAATCCCGGCGTGTCCAGTCCAGAAAGGCTTGAGTGGTTCTCTCATAGCGGACCTGGGCATCCTGGGCCATCTCGATGAGCTGATCCAGGCGGGGCAGCCAGATGTAGCGCGTAAGATGGGGAATTCCATCATGGAACTCAACTTCCACTCCGGTCACCACCTTGTCCGGGTCGTTGATTCCGTCGATCCAGACACGAAGCTTGTTCCGCTCGCCGATGAAAAAGTCGCCGTGTTCAGGAAGCCAACTCTTCTGGATCTCCTCAGCCTCATCGCACATCGTGATATATTCGCGGCTCGTGTCCATTCCTGTCTCCGGGCAACTTCGATTGCGAGGCTCTTATTCTAGGGGTAGGAGCGGATGAGCACAACCCTGTTTTTCTCTCGGCGAACATCTTGTCCTTTCGGGAAACTCTTTCTAGAATGCTTGCCCGGAGTGGTTTCCGTTCCAGTATGCTCCTGGTGAGCCACACTGTCCGCTCGCTGCATTTTCAGGACAACGGATACAGCGAGATCATCCCGAATCCCGCGAAAGGCCGCTCCTTTGGGAGGTGACACCTTGTCTACCCGAAGCCTTACCCTGGACCTGCACCCCATCTTCAATAAGGGCCGCGAGATCGACGAGGCCCTGGAGAATGCCATCCAGGAGGCCAGGCAAAAAAAGGCCAAGGAGCTGGAGATCATCTGCGGCAAGGGGACGGGGCAGCTCAAGAAACGGGTGCTCCGGTTCCTGGACCGCAAGGACATCAAGCAGACCTATCACCGCATCGACAAGGACAAGGACAATTCCGGCAGGATCTTTGTCTACTTCAGCTGGAAACGGGGCCAGTAGCCAGGCCCGGATCCAGCGGCACCCCTGATCCCGAGCCGGGCATTAAGGGTATTTCAACATGGTGTGACCAGCCTGAGGGCTCCCCGCACACTATTTTCATGCTTGATTGTGCCCGGGTCGGTCCGGGAATGAGGGTTATAAGAGCTTGAATCCCGCACCTAATTTGTGAAGCCAAGTCAATCAGACGCTCTTTTGTCACCTCAAATAGGTGCGGGACAACGAAGCAATTGGAAGATTGGGCTCGTCCTGCCTAGGCAAGGGCCATGGCCTTTTCCGGACAGATCTCCTGACAGCAGAAGCAGGTGATGCAGGTGTCCGGGTCCACCACCGGAATCCCGTCTTGGTCCAGGCTCAGGGCGGATACAGGGCAATGCTCCACGCACTCCGCGCACCCGGTGCACAGCTCCGGATCCGCTCGCGCGGTGAGCCGGGCCCGATTGTGGATCACCTCCTGCAGGGTCTCGTTCTGCATGTTGGCTTCGCCGCCCAGGGGCGGGATCTTGAAATTTGGAACCTGGCTCATTTCCCCGAGGATGTCGATCGAATCGGGGTCGAAATCCCCGAGTTCCAGCTCACGCGCCCTTTGCAGGAAACGCAGCTTTCCGGGATCCAGGCCCATCATGCGTGCCACGACACTGTCCATGGCCACGGCGTTGTCCGAGGCGAGGATGCGCCCCACATCGCGCAGCTCCGGCGATGCCGGACCGTTGCCCTCCATGCCCACCACCGCGTCCATGATGAACACATCAGGCACCCTGAGGCGGAAGACGTCCACCACGGCCTCGTGGAAGCGGAGCGGCTCTCCTGCTTCCCTGTGCAGTCTGGCTTTCTGGCCGCCGGGAAGGATGCCGTAGCTGTTCTTGATCGCCCCGGTGATCACGGTGAGGCCGTGGGTCTTGAACTTGGGCAGGCTGATGACCACATCCGCGCGGAGCACTTCACTGGAGACGCTCACGCGGGCCATAAGGGACGGGTCGAAAGGCATCTCCTCGGACTCGTGCCCGATGTTGGCGTAGTATCCCTTGGCCGCCTCCATGAGCCCGGTATCCCGGAAGCAGCGCTCGTTGTCCCCGTAGTCGAACAGTCCCGGATTGTCTCCCACCGTGATCGCACTCGCCCCCGCTTCCTCCACGGCGTCCACCACCGCCCGAACCAGGGTGGGGTGGGTGACCACCCCCTCGTCGGGGCCGGATGCGCGCAGAACGTTGGGCTTGATGAATACCCGCCTGCCGGAGAGGCGCGGAGCAAAGAGCTCCAGGGAGCGATCCACCGCGCCGCGGCAGTCGGAATAACTCGCCGGCTCGATGAGCACGCGGGACATAAAAACCTCCTTGCAGTGTCCCGAGCGGGGCTTTGCAGGTTGTGAATGCCTGTGTTGGCGGCGCTGATCGTGACTGGTGACTCGCAACTGGTTGTTCGTGGTCCGTCACAGGGAATGCATAGACTATGAGCCACCGATTTGCGTACTGGATATATCACACAGAAGCGATCCGGGTGAAACAGGCCTTTCAAATGGGCAATCAGGATCTTTCCCGACCGATTTCCGGAGCGATGAAGGGGGCTCTGTTAAAGCGCCTGCGTAGCCAGTTCAGGGAATTGAGGACCGAGGGATGGCACACCAGCCGGCGCTGCAGCTTGAATTTGCCGGGAAAGTTGGTCAAAGCGAGCCCAAGGATGATGGTCAACAGGCCCTGGCCCGGAAGCACGAGCATGGCCAGTCCGGCCAGGATGAGCACGATTCCCGCGAAGTTCTTGAGCACGAGCAGAGGGATCCCCACTACGAGGGAGAGGTGCTGCGGCGTTATCCGGTGCCTGCGGGGAGGGAGGAAATAGTCGCGGGGAAGACGGAGCAGAATCCATGGGATGATCGATATGCCGCAGAGCATCATCACCGCGGAGGCGATTCCAGTGGCCCACAGTATTTCCGAGTGGGCCTGAAGCCAGTCCCAAGGAAGCACGGTCGCAGCTCCTTCTGGCGTTTGTGCGTCGCCGCTCGGTATCGGCCTTGATTACAGGAAGGCGTCGACGCGATACCCCCTCCGGCTCATGGAGCGGGCTTCTCCCGCTCTTCCTGAAATCGGGGCGGAAAGAATCCCGCGCGAGGTCCTTGAAGCTTTTGCCCAGGGCGTTATCAAGGACCCCGCGAAGGATACCGGGGACGAGATTTGCCCCGGTAGGGAAAGTGTCTTTCCTTCATCCCATCATCTTGGAGGGGAGGAAGAAAACCAGATCCGGAAAGGCGGTTAGGATGACCACCATGAGGATCATTATCACGAAGAAGGGGAGCGTGGCGCGCAGGATGGTGAACAGGTTCTCCTTGGAGATGTGCTGGATCACGAAGAGACTGAAGCCCACCGGAGGGGTAATCTGGGACAGCTCCACCATGATGACCAGATAGATGCCGAACCAGAGGGGATGGAATCCCGCCTGAACCACGATGGGCAGGACGATGGGCAGGGTCATGACCACAATGGAGATCCCGTCCAGGATCATGCCCAGCAGGAGATACATAAGGCCCACAACCAGGATCAGCACGTAGGGGGAGAGATTCAGGGAGGCAATATAGGAGCTCAGGGCGCTGGCGATCCCGATGAAGCCAACGATCTCGGAGAGGAAAGCCGCTCCGGTGATGATGAAGCAGATCATGCAGGTGGTGCGCACCGCCGCCATGAAGGATTCCCGCATGTTGGCCAGGGTCAGGTTCCGGAAGTAGGCGGCCAGGACGAAGGCGCCCACGACGCCGATCGCCGCGGCTTCCGTCGGTGTGGTGTACCCCAGATAGATACCGCCCAGGACCACGAAAATGAGCAGAAAGACGGGCAGGATGTCCTTGAGCCCGGCGAGGCGGTCGCCCCAGGTGTGCTCCTCCTCCTGCGTGGGGACGTATTCGGGATGCATGAGGGACTGGAGCATGATGTATCCGGAATACATGCCTCCCAAAATCAGGGCGGGGATGATTCCGGCGATGAAGAGCTTGCCGATGGAGGTTTCGGCGAGGACCCCATAGATGATCATGATCAGGCTGGGCGGAATGAGAAAGCCCATGGTCCCGGCGCCGGCCAGGGAGCCCAGGGCCAGCTTCTGATGGTAGCCCCGGCTTTTGAGCTCGTGCAGGGTGATGTTGCCCACGGTGGCCGTGGTGGCCGCGCTGGACCCGGAAACAGCGGCGAAGAGGGAGCAGGCCACGACGTTGATGTGGTAGAGCCTGCCGGGAATTCGGCTCAGCCAGGGAACCAGCCCGCTCAGAAGACGGGTGGAGATGGCGGTGCGGTAGAGGATCTCTCCCATGAGCACGAAGAGCGGCAGGGCGCTCAGGGCCCAGGAGTCCAGACTGTTCCAGATGGAGTTGGCCAGGATGTTGCCGATCTTGTCCCAGACCGAGAGCACCGGCGGGAGATTGAGGTCGTACAGAAGCAGACCGACGATTCCAGTGCCGAAGAGGGAGAATCCGATCCAGAGCCCCGAGAGCAGGAGCCCGAACATGATCACCACGAGAACGATGGACAGGGTGAGCGGATCAGCGATCATTGAGCCTCCTCAGAAAATAGGCCACGAGCTCCAGAAAGAGAAGAATGAGCCCTGCGGGAACGGCGGCTTCCGGAATCCAGAGCGGTGTCTCCGAGACGGAGTCCGCGGTCATGCCCAGGGAGTAGTTGTCGTAAACCATGAGCACGGAGTAATAGATGGCGTAGCCGCAGATCCCGAGCGCAACCACAGCGGCCCCCAGGTCGAACTTGTGGCGCACAGACGGCGGGAGCCTGTCGAAAATCAGGGTGATCCGGATGTGCCCCCTATGGTGCATGGTGTAGGCCAGTCCCAGGGAGACGATGGTCACCAGGAAGTATCCGCTGTACTCCGACGTGATCATGGTGGACGTGCCCAAAAAGGTCCGCATCAGGATTTCCAGAACAATAAGCCCCACTGTGAGACCCATGAAAAGGGCAGCGAGGAAGGCCCCCGCCCGGCAGAGGCCTTCCACATAACGTTGCAGTCGCTGCATTGGTCTACATTCCTATGGCTTGCAGAGCCTTTTTGGTGTCCTCGTCAGCGTCCTGCTTGAACTCGTTGAAGATCTCGTCCGCTATGCTGTCCAACTCTTTTTCCAGCTCGGGACTCACCTCGGAGACCTCGATGCCGTTCTCCTTGAGCACCTTCAGGGACTCCCTGTTGCTCTTCCTGGAGGCCTTCCACTGCGCCTTTTCCGTCTCCTTGGCCGCCTTGAGCACGGCCTCCTGCTGCTCGGCGCTCAGGGAGTTCCAGTAGTCCATGTTGATAGTGACCATGTTCAGGGGATAGGCGAAGTGGATCTTCTTGAAGTGATTCAGCACTTCCCAGAACTTGCCGTCCTTGCCCGAGGTCGCTGAGGTCAGCACGGAATCGATGAGCCCGGTGTTCAGCGCGGAGTAAACCTCGCCCCAGGGCAGGGACTGGGAGTTTCCGCCGGCCTTGCGCAGGAACTTGGCCCCGTTTTTGTCGTAGGTGCGGGTCTTCAGGCCCTTGAAATCCTCGATGGAGTTGATCGGCTTCTTGGTGAACAGGCCGCTCGGGGGCCATGGGGCGGCGTAGAGCATCTTCTGGTTCCACTTCTTGCAGGCCTTTTCATAGTAGGGGCGTGCGGCATCGTAGAGCTCGCGAGCCTCGTCGTAGGATGTGACGATGCGGGGATAGGTGCTCAGGCCGAAGATCTGCTCGCTGCCGGAGACCACGCCCATAAGGATGTCCGACATGGGCACGGACGCGTCCTTGACCGCCTTGAGGAGCTCGCTGCCCTTATACCCCAAGCTTCCGCCAGCCTGGACCGCGATCTCGATCTCGCCGTTGGTGTACTTCTCCACCTTCTCGGCGAAGTCCATGGCTCCCTGGGTGTGGAAGTTGGACGCGGGGTAGATACAGTTGAGGTTCATCTTCATGTCCGCCGCGCCTGCCTGGAAGGCGAAGGTCAGGACAAGGATCAAAGTAAAGAGAAGAATGCGACGCATTTCTGCCTCCTTGGTTTCGGGTTGGGGATGCTGTATTCCGTCCGGCTTGGGTCGAGCCAAGCTACACTGTGTTACCTTCCATGTCGAGGAATGATCCTCGGCTTTGCCCGTGCAGGAT
>CAYNCR010000132.1:0-720 GCA_964395575.1 uncultured Desulfohalobiaceae bacterium | reverse complement strand
TTCTCCAGTTCCTTCAGGCGCTGGTGCATCTCCCTGCGGAGGGAGACCGCGGTCTCCCGGTTCACGGGCTGAAAACGGATCCGGTCACCTGGTGCGGCCTGACCCAGACGCCAAAGATCGCTGCTGATGATTGTCGCCACCTTGGCGTATCCCCCCACGGTCTGCTCCCGCAGCAGGACAATGGGGCTGCCGTCACCCGGGACCTGGATGTTTCCCGGCAGGCTGGGCTCGGAGAGCACTCCGCCGGGGGAGTCGCTTGCGTGATGCAGCCGGGGCCCCTCCAGGCGGATACCGCGCTTGTCCGCCTGCGTGGTGACGCGGTACTCGGAATCGAAGAGCTCCTCACCCCCGGACCGAAAGAAATCGGCCTGGGGGCCGGGCAGGCACCTGAGAACCATCTGCTCGGAGAGGTCCGGCACGAATTCCCGCGGGATCTCGCTATGGACCCGCGCATCCGGGGAGGGCTCCTCGACCGGGAGAAAATCGCCCTTGCGCAGGGCCCGGCCCCTGAATCCACCGAATCCGGCCTGCACATTGGTGGAGCGGCTGGCCATGACCTCCGGCACGTCGATCCCTCCGGAGACGCCCAGGTAGAGGCGGCAGCCCTTGCGGACCTTGTCCATGCGCAGGACATCCCCGGGCTCGAGGGCGAAGCCGGACCAGACGGCCATCCTCGCGCCGTTCTTCTTGATCTCGGCCTCCGCTCCGGTGACTGCCACC
>CAYNCR010000131.1:2822-7754 GCA_964395575.1 uncultured Desulfohalobiaceae bacterium | reverse complement strand
TGCCTTCCTCCCCTTTCCCGGTCTGTCGGATGGAAGCCAGGGCATATCCGCTGCTGAAGAATCTGACCTGAATGAGGCTCTTCTTTTCCCACCAGGAAGCCACCACGGTATTGTCCGAAGCGACATAGAGGTCCGGGGAATAGTCCTTGGAGGCCAACCACCAGTACTCCACGAACCATTTGATGGAATCCGGGGAGACATCATCCGCCAGGCCCATGGCCTTGGGCGGATTGATGATGTGCTCCAGCTTTCGGGAGAGCTCCGCGGAAATGGTGCTTCGCACGAATCGGACCAGGTCCCCGTAATGCTCCAGGCTCCAGAGACGGTTTCGGAAATCCCGGATCACCGAAAGCCCGTCCCGAATCTCCCGGCTCCTCCCTGGGTCGTCCCTGATACCCAATCCTTTCAGTTGGTCCCGTACTCGGTCGGTCATGTCTGGTTCCTTGTTCCCCGTTCAACGTTCCCCGTTCACCGTTCTGGGTTGTCCGTTCCCCGTTCACCGTTCGCTGTTCGTCGTTTTGGGTTCTAGGTTCGAAGGTCAGAGATAGGAGGTCGGATGTTGGAAGTTGGACACCGAGCAACTGACACACCGACCCACCGACCCACCGACATCCGACGTCCGACGTCCGATCTCCGACGTCCGACCCACCGACCCACCAGTCGCGGTCCTGTCGCTTCCCGGGTTGCGGATTGACAATCATACAAACTCCCTCAAAATAAAGGGAGGGTGTGTATTCTACGAGGCCGGTTCTAGGCAGGCAAGGATTGAGCAGGACGGCCGACACTTCGGGGAGCCGGAAAAGGAATAGGTCAAAATGACTGCGGGAGGTTATGGGAAAGGATCTTCAGACACGCATCAAGACTCTTGCCGCATGGATCCAAGAGGCGCGCCATCCGGTCTTCTTCACCGGTGCGGGAATCAGCACGGAATCGGGATTGTTCGACTATCGCGGCCCCAACGGGGTTTGGACTCGCCAGGAAAAGGGGCTGCCGCCCTTGTCCATGGAAAAGTCCTGGAGCGAGGTCGGACCCAACCAGGGCCATTACGCCCTTGTGGAGCTTCAGGAGCTGGGGAGGATGCGGTTTCTGATCTCCCAGAACGTGGACAACCTGCACCGGAGGTCCGGTATCCGTCCGGAGCGGCTCGCAGAGCTGCACGGCAACACGGCCATGATGCGGTGCCGCAAATGCGGCCGCAAGGCGGACAAGACCCTGAATCTGACCCAATGCCTCTGCGGGGGCGATTTTGCGGACAGCGTGGTCCATTTCGGCCAGGTCCTGCCGCAGGACGACTTCAGAAATGCCTACAATCACGCCCTCAAGTCCGATCTCTTCCTTGTGCTCGGCTCCAGCCTGACTGTCGCGCCGGCGGCCGATCTTCCGGCTGAAGCGCTCCGGAACGCGAGCACGCTGGTCCTGATCAACCGCGATCCCACACCATTCGATGACAGGGCCCACCTCCGGTTCACGGAAAACGTGGGAGATGTCCTCCCCGCCGCGGTCAAACAGGTCAGGCAATTCATGGGCCTTGCCAAGTGAATGGCAGTGGAAAGGGGCGGAGCCTGAATGACCAGGGATGGGGCGAGAGATTCAATGCGTGGATACACAGCCGGAATCTGAGGGGATGCTTGCCGAAGCGAGGATGCTGTTGCCGGCGGGTGAAGTGACGGATTCGATGTACCAGCCCGCTTCCGGTCTTCCAATTCCTGCGTTGCTCCAAAAAGGGCGAACCCTCGTGGAGGCTGGCTCCTCCGGTCCGGTTAATGGGCTGTGCTGATCGGAGGAGCTGCGACCTTGAGCTTCGAGGAGGCCTCTGTCCAAGGCACCACTGTTCCCCTGGCCTTGGGGCACGCTGTCATGAGAGAGCTGTAAGCGAAGCTGGCCCAAAAGAGGAAACAAGCCGCCACGAGCAAGGTCTCAAAAAGGCAATACGTGCTCGGGCCGGGTGGAGTGACGGCATTCACGTCTTGCTTCGAGCCGTGTGCAGGTTGAGCGCAATGGGCTCTTCCGCTCCCCCCGGCCGAGCACAACGTCGTTTTTATTCGGCGTCCGCGTCGAACCACCCCTGCTGGATGCTCTCCAGCTTGTCCATCATGGTCTCCAGTTCCTCCATATCCCCTTCCTCGATCTCGTGGCCGAATTCATCGCAGAGATGATGCAGGTAATCCAGAGCCGTGGCAATGAGTTCCATTTTATCCATTTCCGCCTCCTGGTTGAAATCGGTCATTGGGTTGTCCTCCTGGGGCTTGGTTCGGGGATGGGCTTTCTTCCCCAAAAAGCATCAAGGGGCTTGTCGGTGGGGCAGCCTCCCAACTTAAGCAGGGATCGGTTCGGCGACATATTCTTTTCAGGCACTGTCCCTGGGGGCTGGAAGGGTGAAGCAGACGCGCGTCCCCTGCGGCGAGGCGTCCTCGATCCAGAGGTTCCCCTGGAGAATGCCGATGATGCGGGAGCAGATCATGAACCCCAGTCCGCCCGCGCTTCCCTTGCCCAGGAATTTGCAGTCCTCTTCCATGCATTGGCGGATTTCGCGCTTTTTCTCCTCGGCAATGCCCTCTCCGGAATCCTCGATGCAGACAACTGTTTGGGAACCGTGCTCGCTGTTTTGCGTCCACCAGGTGAAGGCGATTCTCCCGCCGGGCCATGTGTGTCTGATCGCGTTGGAGAGCAGGTTCTGCAACAGATGGTTGAGCAGGGCTTCCTCTGCGGGTATCCGGAGCCCCTCGGGGCCGGAGCGGTGGACCTCTATGGTTTTCCGGTCCAGGAGCGGCCGGTGTTCCTGGATTTGTCTGTCTATGATTTCTTCGAGATCCACGGGGGGAAGGGGCTCCTGGTTGCTGACACGGTCCTCGAGCCGGAGAAGGTCCAGTACCTGCTTGATGCGGAGATAGAGCTTGTTTGCGCTTTTCAGGGCGGTCTGGGCCATTGAGGCCTGTCTGTCGGTGTGGCTCAGGGTGTAGAGCACATCCAGATTGGTGATCAGGGCGGCGAGGGGGCTTTTCAGGTCGTGCACCACGAATTCGAGCTCTTCGGCCTGATCCCTTTCCCGGTACGGATTGGCGGCGACATTTTCGGGCTGGCTTGGGTTCAGGCCCTCCTCGACGGGTGCGCTTCGATTGCGGAGCTGATCGGCGACAAAAGGGGCGATCCACTGACTGTAAGCGGCGAGGCGGTCCAGGTCCTGGGCGGTGAAGGCCGAAGATCTGTCCTTTTCCGCGAGATGCATCACTCCGAAAAGGGTCTTCTGGTCTTCCCCGAAAAGAGGGGTTCCGATGAGAGATCGGCTGCCAGGGGCTTCCTCCGACTGGGATTCCCCGGTGTTTGCGGAATCGGAGGAGGACGGGATCAAAACGGGCTCGAGACGGGAAAGGACGGTGCTGACGACTCCGCCGGGCTGGACGGTTCGGGCACAGTCCCGCAGGGGATGGATCTCCTGTTCGCGGATAACGAGGACCTTGCCTCCGCCGGGAAACAGGTGCAGGGCTCCTGTGTCCGCGCCAAGCGCCTCCCTGACAATGCCGAGACACCTCTGGACCTTGGCCGCGAGGGGGAGATCGGAATTGGCCAGCGCTGCTGCGAGCTGAAAAATGACCTCTCGCTGCTCGGGTGTGTGCTGCATGGGTTTTTCCCTTGGGCCGAAAGAGCCTGGGGTTTGGGGTTCAGGTCTCAAGCTCAAGTGGATTGGGAGCTTTCGGGTCCAGTTTCCCGTTCAAGGGACCGGTTCCCAATCGGCCCCGAGCAATGGATCTCGGCCCCAGTTTCCCTTTTCGCTCTGACACGTGATGGCAGGCGTCCGCCATCCGGGCTTTATCAGTTACGAGTTGCGGCTTCAATCATGGTCTTTTATGCAGCAGAGCGCCACGTCCTTGTCCTTCTGCGCTGAACGGCTGTATACTCGGCCCGAGGCGCGCAACATGTCTTTCGGGAGCTTTTTCTCCGGGAGTCGGGACCATGAAGGAGGAATCCCCGGAATGCCCGGAAAGCGGGGCTGCACGTTGGCTATGCAAAGCTCGGCCCTGGGCAAGCGCTTCCGGATAAGCCGCTTTTTGCCCTGAGCAGCATGAGCCGCGCTTGCGTCTTGGCCGAGAATTTGCCATTGCTTGTCTGAAACGCACCCTCTGATAACGGAATCTGCGCGTTGCCCGGCAAAAGCCCCCGCGAGGCTCTCGGGGGGACGAGTTCAATTGCCGGCTGCTCCAAGCGGTTATCCCGCGGGAATCCCGTGCGAGGGCCTCGGGCAGCTATCGCGCCAGGGCGATACCGCCGCCGGAGAGACCCGCTTACCAGGCAACCCTATCTCATCAGGAGACGGAAAAGATGACGGAGAGAGAGAGCTCCGCGCCCCAGCACTTCATCCGTAATATAATCGAAGAGGACTTTGCGAGCAATCGTCTTTCGAAACTCGTGACCCGTTTCCCCCCCGAGCCCAACGGGTATCTCCACATCGGCCACGCCAAGTCCATCTGTCTCAATTTCGGACTGGCCCGGGAATTCGGGGGAAGATGCCATCTGCGCTTCGACGACACCAATCCCTTGAACGAGGACGAGATCTATGTGGATTCCATCATCCAGGATGTAGCTTGGCTCGGATTCGATTGGGGAGAACACCTCTACTACGCTTCGGACTATTTTGAACAGCTCTACCAATACGCTGTGGAGTTGATCAAGATGGGCAAGGCCTATGTCTGCAGCCTGAGCCCGGATGAGATCCGACAGTACAGAGGGACCTTGACCCAACCGGGTACGGAGAGCCCCTACCGGGATCGCGGCGTTGAGGAGAACCTGGATCTCTTCCGGCGCATGCGCGAGGGGGAGTTTCCAAGGGGAAGCCACGTCCTGCGGGCCAGGATCGACATGGCCGCCTCCAACATGAACATGCGCGATCCGGTCATCTTCCGCATCCTGCACGCCAGGCACCATCGGACAGGGGCC
>CAYNCR010000131.1:1561-2812 GCA_964395575.1 uncultured Desulfohalobiaceae bacterium | reverse complement strand
TCGCATTGTTCACTCCGCGCACCACAATACCGGGGACGCGTGGTGCATCTATCCCACGTACGACTTCGCCCACTGCCTCTCCGATGCCCAGGAGGGGATTACCCATTCCCTGTGCTCCCAGGAGTTCGAGGACAACAGGCCCCTGTACGACTGGTTCATCGAGCAGCTCCCGGTGCCCGCCAGGCCCAAGCAGATCGAGTTCGCGCGCATGAATCTGACCTATACCGTGCTCAGCAAGCGCAGGCTGAATCGGCTGGTGGATGAGGGATACGTGGACGGCTGGGATGATCCCAGGATGCCCACCCTGTCCGGATTGCGCAAGCGTGGATACACACCGGGGGCCATTCGCAGCTTTTGCGACATGATCGGCGTGGGCAGGAGCGAGAGCCTGGTACAGATGTCCATGCTGGAGCACGCCCTGCGCGACGACCTCAACTATCGCGCGCCGCGTTACATGGGCGTCCAGGACCCGCTCAAGGTGGTCCTGGTCAACTATCCCGAGGATGCCGAGGAGGAGCTCGAGGGAATCAATAATCCCGAGGACGACTCCATGGGCACGCGGCGGCTTCCCTTTTCCCGGGAGATTTACATCGAGCGGGACGACTTCCGCGAGGACCCGCCCAAGAAGTATTTCCGGCTGGCCCCGGGGCGGGAGGTCCGGCTGCGCTACGCCTACTTCATCACCTGCGTGGACGTGATCAAGGACGAAAACGGCGAGGTCACGGAGCTGCACTGCACCTACGATCCCCAGTCGCGCGGAGGCTCCTCCCCGGACGGGCGCAAGGTCAAGGGGACCCTGCACTGGGTTTCCGTCAGACACTGCCTGGAGGCCGAGTTCCGGCTCTACGACCGTCTGTTCACTAAGGCGGATCCCACTGCCGAGGAGAAGAAGGGAGTGGACTTTGTGCAGTACATCAATCCGGATTCGCTGCGCATCGTGTCCGGATGCAAGGTCGAGCCCGCTTTGAAGGGTGTCGACTCCGGAACCAGGCTCCAATTCGAGCGCAAGGGGTATTTCTGCCTGAACGGGGGCTCCGAACAGGAGCCCCTGGTGTTCAACAAGGCGGTCGCGCTCAAGGACACCTGGGCCAAGATTGAGAAGCGGGAGCAGCAGGGTGGATAATCGGTTATCGGTTATCGGTGTTTCAGTAAGTCAGTGAGTCGGTGGGTCGGAGATCGGACGTCGGACATCGGACGGAGGACAGTCGATCGGAGCCCTGACACCAGACGACGGACGAAAGAGGTGCACCG
>CAYNCR010000131.1:0-1551 GCA_964395575.1 uncultured Desulfohalobiaceae bacterium | reverse complement strand
GCTCAAGGACACCTGGGCCAAGATTGAGAAGCGAGAACAGCAAGGCGGGTAACCATTGGCAGGGCGTTGAAAATCTTCCAATTGCTGCGTTGCTTCAAAAAGCTCAATCTCTCACGTAGGCCAACTACGCTGCGAGATTGATCTTTTTTCGCGCCTTGCACTTGAAATTTTTGAACGCCCTGCCTGATCATGGGCTTTTCCGCAGTTTGTTAATCCGTCGACTTCCCACTTCAAACCCCAAACCCTGAACGGGGAACCCTGAACGGTGAACCCAGAACGGGGAACGGTGAACGAGTGACACTTGAGTGTGCCCCGCAATTTTGCTACTGAAAACCGGGTCCTACCTCGAACAGGCGGTTCCGTCCGATAATCGGGGACTGCCGAACCCCTGGCGCGTCTTGTCACGTGGAGGCTTTGCCCAGCAAAGCGGCAACGTTTTGGCGGTTGGGATGGTCCTGAAATTTCCCGGGAGAGGCGGGTGGCCTCATCCGGGGCGCAAAACCGGAAAGGAGAGGTGCGAGAATGTGCAAGCAAGGATTTCTCTGGCTCGCTTGTCTGGTCGCCGGCCTTGCCCTGTTCGCCACCCCGCTCTCCGCGGTGGCCGGGCAAAGTTATGTGAACGGCATTGACGCCAATTTTCCTCCCTTCGCCTATGTCGATGAGTCCGGAGAGCCAAGCGGCTTTGACGTGGACGCGGTGGAATGGATCGCCGACGAGATGGGCTTTGAGGTGACCCATGAGCCCATCGCCTGGGACGGCATCATTCCGGCCCTGAAGAGCGACAAGATCGACTTCATCGCCTCCGGAATGAGCATCACCGAGGAGCGCAAGAAGCAGGTGGACTTCACCATTCCCTACTGGGAGGTGAAGAAGGTCCTGGTGGTGAGCGAGAACGCCGACATCAGCGTGGACGAGATCATGTCCGGGGAGCGGCTCGGGGTGCAGCGAGGCACCACCAGCGCTGAGTGGCTCAAGAAGCACCAGAACGAGTACGGCTATACCCTGCGCTACTACGATTCGGCACCCATGGCGGTGGCCGATGTGGTCAACGGCCGCATCCAGGCTGCGGCAATGGATATGGCCCCCGCCAAGGAGGCCCAGAGCGAAAAGCCGGTCACCATCCTGGGCACCTTCGGCATGAAGTCCGAGGCCTTCGGCTACGCCGTGCGCAAGGGGGACGATGAGCTTCTGCAGACCCTGAACAAGGGCCTGAAAAAGCTCATGAACGATCCCTACTGGGACAAGCTGGTCCAGAAGTACGAACCCGGCGGCCACTAGGCCGTGCGATGGATAGCCGGGGCGCGGGGCCGCCTGCCGGATACGCAAGGTGTTCGGCGGATTCGGGTGCCGTGCCCCGGCCGCTTTGGGGACCCATCCGGTATGTCCGGTCAGGCTGGGATGTATGCTCGAATCCCTTCTAGCGGTTAAGGACGCCCTGCCCTATATCCTGCAAGGCAGCCTGGTCACCGTGGCCATCGTTCTCGGGGCCATGCTCATCGGCCTTGCCCTGGGGCTGCCCATGGCCGTGGGCCAGGTCTACGGCACAAGGCC
>CAYNCR010000130.1:0-7773 GCA_964395575.1 uncultured Desulfohalobiaceae bacterium | reverse complement strand
TGTATTATGAAACCCAGCGAAGCGCTCCACCCGCCTTCGCCTCGCGGCAATTGCCTAACAAATCAGCAAGTTAAAAGTATTTTCATACAAAAAAAAGCCAGCTTGAGAAATATTTGCGAAGGGGTAATGCAAAGAGAGCCTGCGGGACTGCTTCGGCTCAGCCTTCCGCTCCATTGGCCAGGCGGGAAAGATTGACCAGCTGTTCTGCCTCATAGCTGGAAATGCCGAAGCTGCGGGCCAAGTCTTCCACTTCCAGGCCCTTGTCCGCCATGCAGGCCACATACTTGTACTTCTCAGTGGGGCTGTGCCGTGTTGCACCGGAGGTTTGCAGGGAGGCCTTGATCTCCGCCTCCCGATACTCCCTCTGAAAGGTCTGCTCTTCCGCCTCCGAAGGCTCAGTGACGGTATCATCCTGCCGTCCACCATCCATCTCCGCTCTCATGGAATTGATGATCCGTTCCTGCCTCACAAGATACAACCACAGAATCCCGCAAAGGATCAGGGTCAAAATCTGTACCCCTCCGAGGCTCATAACCAGCATGCTCATATTCATGTCCCGCTCCTTATTCCATCAAAAAGCTGCCGCACAACACGGAAGACCCCAATGTCAGACTCCTCAGTCTTCCCTCAATGGGAAAACTCCCGAGTTCGTCTTCCTGCCTGGTGCCGTGGTCCATTGGGCAAAGGCCACGCTTTTCCGCATTCATCCTCGAGCTTCGAACTATGCACTTCGAACTGTTCTCTCCCGTAAAATCATCACTCCAGGGCCTTGTCCATCTTGACCTTGAGCTTGTGCAGGGCCTGACTGTGCAACTGGGAAATGCGCCCCTCGGTGAGCTCCAGAACCTCGGCAATTTCCTTCTGGGACAGATCCTCGTAGTAATACAAAGAGACCACCAGCCGCTCCTTCTCCGAGAGCTTCTCCAACTGCTCGGCCATGACTTCGGTCATCTCGCTATTTTCCAAGCTATCCTGCGGCTTGAGGGCCCGATGGTCCTCCAGGGTATCCTGAAAACTATCCCCTTCCCCGGAATCGCCCAATGTTTGATTCAGGCTGACGCACCCCAGATGACCCACCTCGCTCAAAAGCTGGCGATAACTCTCAAGAGTCAAGTCCATGGCCCGGGCCAGCTCCAGCTCATCCGGCATTCTGCCCAGCCTCTCCTCTTCCTCGTGCATCACACGGTGCAATCTGGATTGCTTTTCACGCATGGAGCGGGAGAACCAGTCCATTTTGCGCATTTCATCGAAAATGGCCCCGCGCATGCGATGCTCGGCGAAGGTTTTGAACTGAAACCCCCTGCCTGGATCGAACCGGTTGGCAGCCTCCATAAGACCGGTCATAGCGGCTCCCTTCAGATCATCCCGGCTCAAGAATGCCGGAACATTGGGAGCGACCTTGTCCACGACGAACTCAACCAGGGGCAGATGCATCCGTATAAGCTCCGTTTGCTGCTCCCGGGAAACGCCGTTCCCCTCAAAACCGTAGTGGTGCCGTTGTTCTTGTTCTTCAATCATGTTTCCGTCCCGTTTAAGGAGAGAAGTCTTCTCCAGAAAAATTGCAAAGAACCTTTACAATTGTTTTCCGGAACGTCCCGCATAAGATCCTGTGTCAGAGAAGAAAAAGCCTGACTGGACTTGGAATTGGGATAGAGATTGACAATGGGACTCTGTTTGCGCAGCGTCTCGCGCATCCTCTTGTCCTGGGGAATGCTCCCCATATATCTGATGGATATATCCAAATAGTTGTTGCTCACCTTGGTCAGCTTGCGATAGACCTCAAGGGCCTCTTTTTCCGAATTGACCATATTGACCAGGAGGCTGAACTCCTTTTCCCGATAATGAATCGCCAGGAGCTTGATCAGGGAATAGGCGTCTGTTATGGAAGTGAGGTCCGGAGTGGTGACGATCATGATTTCCTGGGCGGCTATGTTGAAATAGGTCACATTCTCCGAGATCCCCGCCTCCGTGTCGATGAGGACCAAATCAAAGTCCTCCTGAATCTCCTCCAGATCCTCCATGAAACGCCTTTTCTGGGCCGAATCCAGGCGGGTCAGCTGCTGGATTCCCGATCCCGCGGGCAAGGTTTTCACCCCGTGGGGACCGCTGGTCACGATGTCCGCCAGGCTTCGACCCTGGGAAAAGAACTGGTTCAGGGTATATTTGGGGGTCAGGCCGTAGACGACATCGATGTTGGCCAGCCCCAAATCGGCATCGATGATCAGGACCCTTTCCCCCTGCTGAGCCAGACAAATAGCCAGATTGGCCACAACCGCGGTTTTGCCCACTCCGCCCTTGCCGCTGCTCACCGCCATGACTCTGGCTGATCCGTGGTTCCCAGTCTCGAGTGTTTCCAATCCGGTCACCTCGTTGTTCAAGCGCCTGAGCCCAGCTGCTTGATCCTGTTCATAATTGTCTGAGCTATACATCACTTGCTTCTCTTGCCTGATCGATTATTCGTTCAGCGAGATACCTTTCCTCAGCGGCCATCAGATCCTCAGGGACCTTTTGACCGGTTGTGAAATACGCCAGGGGGAATTCGTTGCGAAAGTGAATGTTGAACAATGCCCCGTAGTCCTCGCATTCATCCATCTTGGTAAACACGAGCCCGTTCAGCCCGAGGGTCTGGAAGCTGTGAATACTCCTTTGCATATCCTGTTCCTTTGTGGACGCGGAAAGAAGGAGATGTTTCTCCACACCCGTCTCCGGCGGGAGATAACTGCTCAGCTCCCGCAGGCTCATTTCGTCCTGAGGGCTCCTCCCGGCTGTGTCCACAAGGATGAGATCCTTGTCCTCGTGCTGGGCCAGCTTGGCGGAAACCTCCTCCTGAGCGGTTACCACCTCCAGAGGGATGTTCATGATTTCGGCATAGACCTTGAGCTGCTCCACCGCGGCAATGCGGTAGTTGTCCACCGTGACCAGGGCGACCCTGGGACTGACCTTACTCATATAGTTGGCCGCAAGCTTGGCCACAGTGGTCGTTTTGCCCACGCCTGTGGGGCCGACCAGGGCCACACGCTTTTTCAGCCCCGCTCGGTCTCCCCAGAGCGGATCCCGGACACGGACCAACTCAGCCAAAACGGAATTGATCCCCTCCCGGAGCGAGCTGCTCCCCAAGGAGCTCTGCTCCCCGAAGCGCTCCTCGAAGCGGGCCGCGATCTTGCAGGCCGCCTCCCATTCGATGCCCTTCCGTACAAGAGAGCTCATGATCGAGTTCTGGGCTTCCGAGTTCACCTGCGACTCACAGCTCCCCCGATCCCATGAAGATCCTCCCGCCTGAACGCCCGTGGCCCGCAAGTCCTTAACCATCTGGCGCAATTCCGCGAGCTCCCCTTGAATGATCTCCATGGATGAGCCTTGCGGCGCATGGACCCGACCGAAAGACCCTGACTCCCTTCGCGGACCACAGCCTGCGGTCTCACTGGTTTCCGTTTCCGACACCTGCGGGGTGGACTGGTGCCTTGCGTACACGGATTGCGCCAGCTTTGCTTCGGCCTGCTGGGAGCCAACGCTGGCATTGGCATCCGGGGTAGCGGCGCTTTCCCCGCTCTCCGATTCCAAGGCAGCCGTGACTTCCAGCTTCTGCTTGTTGAAGACACCGGTCTTGCCCTTCCGCACCGTCCTGGTGGAAATGATGATCGCCCTCGGCCCAAGCTCCTGCTTCACCTGGCGCAAGGCCGACTGCATATTCTCCGCTTCGAAAACCCTAACTTGCATCGATCTGCACCGTTCCCAGGGATTGGATTTGTAGCTGCGGCGTTATCTCGTTGTAGGAGAGCACTGGCAGTTGCGGCAGATATTGTTCAGTCAATCTTTTTACATGCGGTCGGATATTTGGCGCGCACAACAGAACGGGATGCGTTCCGGAGCCGGACTGCTTGATCTGCTCGGACAGACTGGTGAGAAGCCGCTCCGCAGTGCGGGGCTCGAGAGCCAGATAACTGCCCTGGCCGGAATACTGCACCGATTTCTGAATTGTTTCCTCCAACCCGGTGTCCAGGGTAATAACCGGGAGAAGACTGCTTTCCCCAGCCGCGCCGTTGCTGATCTGCCGAGCCAGAGACTGGCGCACGTATTCCGTGAGCAGCTCCTCGTCCTGACTTCTCGGGGCATGATCCGCAAGGGTTTCCAGAATGGTTCGCATATCGCGGATGGAAACATCCTCGCGCAAAAGATTCTGCAGCACCCGCATGACACCCCCTACACTCATCAGGTTGGGCACAAGCTCCTCAACCAGTTTGGGATAGCTCCTGGCAGTTGTATCAAGCAAATTCTGTACCTCTTGACGGCCGAGGAGCTCATGGGCGTGGCGTTTGATAAGCTCGCTGAGATGCGTGGCCATAACCGTGGTACAGTCCACCACTGTATATCCAGCGATCTGGGCCCTTTCCTTCTTGTCCTCGGCGATCCAGCGCGCTGGCAGGCCAAAGGCCGGTTCCGTGGTCTCCTTGCCATCTATCTTTTCGCTTGCGGTCCCCGGATCCATGGCCAGGTAGTGACCGGGCATGATCTCGGCGGTGGCGATCCGCACCCCCTTGAGGTGCAGAGCGTACTGATTGGGATTCAGCTGCAGATTGTCCTTGATATGGATGGGCGGAATAATCAGCCCGTGGGACTGCACGAACTGTTTGCGGATGGAGCGTATGCGATCCAGGAGCTCTCCGTTCTGGGAGGCATCCACGAAGGGAACCAGGCCATACCCTACCTCCAGCTCCAGGAGGTCTACCGTGAGCATGTCCTCGTAGTTCTCCTCTTCTGGCTGCGCCTCTTGCGGGGCCTCCTCTTCTTCAGCCATTTCTTTGACACGCTTCTGGCTGCGGGTAAGATGAAAGCCCAAAAAGCCCAGCACCAGGGACAGAAAGAGAAAGGGCAGGAAGGGAAGTCCAGGTATGAGGGCGAAGAGCAGAAGGATGCCGGAAACAACCCAGATGGCGCGAGGCTTGAAGGTCAGCTGCTTGGACAGCTCCGAGCCCAGGTCGGAGGTACCCCCGGTGCGGGAAACCAGAATACCCGCGGACGTGGATATGATCAGGGCGGGAATCTGGCTGACCAGCCCGTCCCCGATGGTCAGGATGGTGTAGTTCTGGGCGGCCTCGAGCAGGCTCATCCCCTGCTGCATCACCCCGATGATGAAGCCGGCGCAAATATTGACAAAGGTGATGACGATGCCGGCGATGGCGTCCCCGCGGACGAACTTGCTGGCACCGTCCATGGCGCCGAAGAAATCGGACTCCTGGGAGATCTCCTCGCGGCGCCTGCGGGCCTCCTCCTCGCTGATGGACCCGGCGTTGAGATCGGCATCGATAGCCATCTGCTTGCCGGGCATGGCGTCCAGGGTGAACCGGGCCGATACCTCGGCCACCCTGCTGGCTCCCTTGGTGATAACGATAAAATTGATGGCCACCAGGATCACGAAGATCACGATGCCCACCACATAATTCCCCCCGACGACGAACTGCCCGAAGGAGTAGATCACCTTCCCCGCGGCCATGGGCCCTGTCTCCCCGTTGAGCAGGATGAGCCTGGTGGAGGCCACGTTCAGGGAGAGGCGGAAAAGGGTGGTGGCCAGAAGCACAGTGGGAAATATGGCGAACTCCAGGGAGTGCGTGGTGTAAAGGCTGATGATCAGGATGAGCAGCGCAGTCGTGATATTCAGGGACAAAAACATGTCCAGCAGAAAGGGAGGAAGGGGAATGAGCATCAGCAGCAGGATGACAACCATCCCCAAGGAGGCGGCAACATCGCCCCGAAGCAGGATATGGGCCCAATTTTTCCCGGCCTGGGCGTAATTCATAAGCGCTGTCCCTTCAGGTTGTAGACATAGGCCAGGATCTCTGCCACTGCCTTATACATTTCCTGGGGTACGGAATCCCCCACTTCCACATTATTCAAAGCCTGTGCCAAAGGCGGATTCTGGATCACGGGAACATCGTTCTCCCGCGCCAGGGAGCGGATTCTCTGTGCCAGGTGGTCGGTTCCTTTGGCCCTTACCTGCGGCGCATCCATCTCATCGCGGCGATAGGTCAGGGCCACGGCGATATGGGTGGGGTTGGTGATGACCACATCCGACTCCGGCACCTCGGCCATCATGCGCTTGTTGGCCATTTCCTTCTGCACCGACTTCATCTTCTTTTTCAGCTCAGGGTCGCCCTCGGTCTCCTTGTTCTCGTCCTGGAGCTCCTTCTTGGTCATCTTCATCTGCTCCTCCATCTCGTGGCGCTGATAGAGATAGTCCAGAACCGCCACAACAAGCAGAGCCAGACAGCACTTGAGGAGGATCACCCCGGCCAGATGCACAAAGAGGCCCAGGGAATCCGCGAGGCCCGCCTGGCTCAGGGCCATGAGCTTCTCCATGTTGGCCATGACCGTGGTGGCCACGATGATCGCCACCACCGCGATCTTCATGAGGGACTTCACCACATCGAAGAGGGCCTTCTTGGAGACCAGATTCTGGGCGCCCTTGATGGGATTCATCTTGGACGCTTTGGGCTGGAGGGGCTTGAGGGTAAAGAGCCAGCCGATCTGCACTGCAGTGGCTGCGATCCCTATAATCAGGGCAGTCAGGAGAAAAGGCCACAACAGAACGGCGAAGCGCTTGAGACTGAGCACCAGGAGGTGAACCACGGAATCGGAAGTGATGGCGAAGGTACCCGCCTCGCGCCAGAAATAGGCCAGAAAGGTCTGCAGTCTCTCCCAGAAATCGGGGATGTAGAAATACCACAGGAGCAACACCGCGGAGAAGAGAAGGGCGGTATTGACCTCCTGGCTCTGGGCGACCTTCCCTTCTTCCCGAAATTCCCGCCGTCTTTTTTCAGTCGGTTCCTCGGTGCGTTCCTCTTGTTGTTCGTCGTCCGCCATTTCCGGCTCACAGGGTTTGGAAAAGTTGGAGAAAGCGGTGCGTCAGATCATTGAACTCCTGGCCCAGGATCGAGACGATCACGTTCATCCCTACCCCGATGAGGAAAAGCCCCATTCCGATCTTGAGGGGGAAGGAGAGCATAAGCACGTTGAGTTGGGGCATGAGCCGGGACATGATCCCCAGGGCAAACATGCTCAGGATCAGGACCACCATGATTGGGGCCACGAGCTTCAGCCCCAGAACGAACATGTCCCCTGTCAACTCCATGACATAGGGAATGGTCTGACCGGAAAAATCCAGCTTCCCCGGAGGAAGCACCTCGTAGGACCGGACCAGGGCCCTCAGGAAAACGTGATGCCCATCCACGGCCAAAAAGACCAGGATGCCTATCACATTGAGGAACTGGCCCATGAGAGGGACCTGCTGCTCGCTCTGGGGATCCAGGATGTTGGCTTGCGCGAAACCCATCTGATAGCCGATAACCGTTCCGCCGAATTGGATGGCAATCAGGATAAGTCGAGCGATAAAACCGAGAATCACTCCGAACAGTGTTTCCTTGACCATGAGCAGCATCAACGGGATTGGCTCCAGGGAGCTCTGCGCTACGTGGCTTTTGACCGCCGGAAAGATGAGCACCGCGACCATGAAGGCAACACCCGCCCGGACCTTGACGGGGGATTGACCACCGCTGAATACCGGCATACTCCCGATAAGAGCCACGACTCGAATGAAGCAGAGCAGAAAGCTCTGCCAGGAGTCCCAGGGGATTATGGGCAGGTCCACGGATCGTCTCCCTTTGGTCCAGCGGTTTCAGGTTCGGATTTCCTGGCTCAAGACGCTTGGCTTAAGAGGAAAGGAATGACCCTCATTGCAAAATGCGGTCCAAGAAATGGGGGAGGACGCGTCCCGGCACT
>CAYNCR010000129.1:0-7803 GCA_964395575.1 uncultured Desulfohalobiaceae bacterium | reverse complement strand
GGAAACCGAGACGTTGAAGGAATTGCGCAGCTTCTGCTTCAGGCTGTTGGCCACGCCGCGCTTCTGTTTCTTGGAAAAGACGCCGTGCAGTCTGAATGTAATCTGGAGTGATCCGATGAACATGGCGCTCTTGGGCTGAGTCGGGACGCTGTTCGGCCCGGAATGCGGAGCGGGTCCCGTCAAAAAACGTCTCCGCATGCTCGGGATGAGGCGACTAGTCCAGGGACGGCCGTTCCTGGACCTCGGTGTAGGCCTCCAGGACGTCGCCAACCTTGATGTCGTTGTATCCGGCGATTCCTGCTCCGCATTCATACCCCTTGGTGACTTCCTTGGCGTCTTCCTTGAAGCGCTTGAGGGAGTCCATTTTGCCGGAGTGGATTACGACCCCGTCGCGCAGGAGCCTGACGCCCGCATTGCGCTGCAGCTTGCCGTCCACCACGTAGCATCCCGCGACAGTGCCCGCCTTGGGCACATTGAAGACGTCCCGGACTTCGGCCTGGCCCAGGTAGACCTCGCGGGTGATCGGGGTCAGCAGGCCGGCCATGGCCTCCTTGACCTCATTCACGAGGTGGTAGATCACATTGTAGTAGCGGATGTCCACGCCCTCGTGCTCGGCGATTTCCATGACACTCGCGGTGGGCCGCACGTTGAAGCCGATGAGCACGGCGCGGGACGCGGAGGCCAGCTTGACGTCGGATTCGGTGATTCCCCCGATTCCGCCGTGGATGATCTTGATCCGCACCTCGTCCGTGTCCAGCTTCTGGACGGCCTCGGAAACGGCCTCCAGGGAGCCGTGCACGTCCGCCTTGAGGACCAGGTTCAGGGTCTTGAGCTCCTCCTCCTTTTTGGCCTGGAAGAAGCTCTCCAGAGTGACCTTGCTCTCTTGGGCCAGATCCTTTTCCCGCTGTTTCTGCTGTCTGGTCTCCGCGATCCGCTTGGCGATCTTCTCGTCCTGCAGGACCACGAATTCGTCGCCAGCGTTGGGCACGCCCTCCAGCCCCTGTACCTCGACAGGGGTGGCGGGACCGGCGCTCTTGATCCGCTGGCCGCGGTCGTTGAACAGGGCCCGGACACGGCCGTGATACAGGCCGCAAACAGCGGCGTCTCCGGTGTGGAGCGTTCCCTCCTGGACAAGCACCGTCCCCACGGGGCCCTTGCCCTTGTCCAGCTTGGCCTCCACGATATGGCCACTGGCCCGCTTGTTGGGGTTCGCCTTCAGATCGAGCATTTCCGACTGGAGCAGGATCATCTCCAGGACCTGGTCGATCCCCTCTCTGTTTTTGGCCGAAAGATAGGTAAAGATGGTCTCACCGCCCCATTCCTCGGGGAGAAGGTCCTGTTCGGCGAGCTCGCGCTTGACCCGCTCCGTGTCCGCGTTGTCCTTGTCCACCTTGTTCACGGCGACGAGGATGGGGACTTCAGCGGCCTTGGCGTGATTGATCGCTTCCTTGGTCTGGTCCATCACCCCGTCGTCCGCGGCAACGATCAGGACCACGATATCCGTGATCTGGGCTCCGCGGGAGCGCATTTCCGTGAAGGCCTCGTGCCCCGGTGTGTCCAGAAAGACGATGGTGTTGTCCCGGAGGGTGACCTGATAGGCCCCGATATGCTGGGTAATCCCTCCGGATTCCCGGTCCATGATGTGGGATTCGCGAATGCCGTCCAGGAGCGAGGTCTTTCCGTGGTCCACGTGGCCCAAGATGGTCACAACAGGGGGCCTGGACTCCAGCTCCTCCGGAGCGTCCTCGCGCTGGGGCTCGAGGTGGGCCTCTTCGGAGAAGCCTGTTTCTTCCACTTCGTATCCGTACTCCGCGGCGATGACCGAGGCGGTGTCCGCATCCAGGGATTGGTTGATGGTGGCCATGGTTCCCAGTCCCATGAGGGCCTTGATGATTTCCTGGGCCTTGACGCCCATTTCCTGAGCCAGCTCGGAAACCTTGATGGCCTCCTGCATTCGGATCTTGCGCTTGGCCGCCTTTTGGGGCTGCGCCGCAGAGGGCTTGCTCTCCTGCCTCTGTCTGCCCGGCTTGGCCTGGCCGCCCTTGGCGCCTTTCTTCTTGCCGGGCTGCTTGCCGCCCTTGCCCTTCTTCGGCTTCTCCTGCTTGTCCTCGGTCACTGCCTCCTGGGCTTCCTGTTCGCCGTAAAGGCCGGAGACATCGACAGTGCGCTTTTCCTTCTTCTTTTTCTTCTTGGTGGGCTTTTCCGCCTTTTGGTCGGCTTCGGAAGCCGGTGCAACGGGTTGTCCGGTATTTGCCACATCATCCGCGGGAGCCGAGGGCTTGGGTTCTTCCACCTCCGGACGGGATATGACAGTCACCTCGGGCTGGGCCTGAGCCTGGGACCGCGATTTTTTGCGAGACTTTCTGCGGCGCTTACCCTGGGGTTGCGTCTGTTCCGACTGCTGCGAAGTCTGTTCAGGGGCCTGTTCGGAAGCCTCTTGGGAAGGATGCTCAGAAACCTGTTCGGCGGCCTCGCCCGCAGGGGATGAGGTCGATGCCGCTTCCTCCTCTTCGCCCTCTTCGCTTTCGTGACCCTCCGCAAGCTGGACAGGCTCTTCTTCTTCGGCTTGCGAAGGCTCTTCTGCGCCTTGGGGAGAAGGCTCCTCCCGCTGATCGGCTTCGACCTCCGCGGATGCTTCGTGAGGGGCGGATTGCTCCTGGGATGTTTCCCGGCTCTCAGAGTCTTCCTCGGCGGATTTTTGCTTCTGACCTCTACCGCGTCGACGTCTCCGCACGATCACACCTGAAGAGGTCACCTTGCTCTGGGCATATTCCTCCTGAGAGCCGGAACGGAACTTTTGGCGGATGTGTTCCACATCTTCATCGTCCAGGCCGCTCATGTGGCTTTTGACCTGGATGTTATTCTCTCGCAGCATGTGGAGCATATCCTTGTTGGAGAGCCCCAACTCTGCCGAGAGTTCGCGCACGCGCATTTTTGTGCTCATATCTCCCCCCTACACGTCTTCAGCCGACCCCGAAAGGCTCGCTTCGAGTTTTTGCACTCTCGATGGCGACAGATATAGAGGCCGCGTCCTGGCATTATTTGTTCTGGATCCATATGGAGCTGTTTGTTCCCCTCGTTGTCCACCCGGCAGACATAGCGCTCCAGCTCCCTCTTGGGGAATTTACGCCGGCAGACATGACACATCCTGTAGGGCACGTGGGCCAAGCTGGATTCTCCGAGTGACTGGTGCCGGGACCGCCTCTTGGAACTGGGCTCGCCCGGTAGAACCTCCGACGTATCTGTTCAGAAAAGGAGGCGGGGCTCTCGTTGGCCCATCTTCCGGTGCGAGCGGGTCCGGGGCTAGGACTGCAGCAGGCTCAAGGCGTACTTGAGATCGGAGATCTTCTCCGAGGTCATTCCTTCGACGGCGAGCAGCTCCTCGTCGGAAGCGGCCTTGATCTCCTCAATGGAGTTGAATCCGGATTGGGTAAAATTTTCCTGAGGGATATCGGTTACTTGACTTAAACGTTCGAACTCGGGTTGTACGTTGTGCATCTCGCTGTAGCGGCTTTCGGTGATCACGTCAATGTTCCAGCCCAGGAGCTTGCTGGCCAGCTTGACGTTCTGCCCCTTCTTGCCGATGGCCAGATAGTGCTGGTTATCCGGAACGACCACCTCAAGGGACTTTTCCTCCTCGTCCACGGTGATGCTGGAGATGCGGGCCGGAGCGAGGGCGTTGACCGCGTAGGTGGTGATGTCCGGGCTCCACAGGACCAGATCGACCTTTTCGCCCTTGAATTCCTGGACGATTTTGTTGATGCGGGAGCCCCGCACGCCGACACAGGCGCCAACGGGGTCCACATCCCTGTCGTTGGAATAGAGGGCCACCTTGGCCCGGTACCCCGGATCCCGCGCCACGCCCATGATCTTGATCGTCCCGTCGCTCACCTCCGGGACCTCCAGGCGGAAGAGGGCCTCCATATAGGCCGGATGGGAACGGGAAAGGACGATCTGCGGGCCCTTGCCCTCCTTGCGCACGTCCACGATATAGCCCTGGATGCGATCACCGCGCTTGTAGTACTCCTTGGGGACCTGTTCCTCCTTGGGAAGGATGGCCTCGGTCCGGCCCAGGTTGATAATCCAGCCGGCCCTGTCGCGCCGCTGGATAATGCCGCTGATGATCTCGCCCATTCGGTCCTTGTACTCTTCGTAGATGATCTCCTGCTCGGCGTCACGCATGCGCTGGATGATCACCTGCTTGGCGGATTGGGCGGCAATGCGCCCCAGATCCTCGACGTGGAGCTTGAACCCGAGCTCGTCCTCCAGCTGTACATTGGCGTCGACCTCTCGGGCCTCCTCCAGGGAGATCTCCGTGTTGGGGTCGTCCACTTCGTCGACCACAATCTTGAACTGGTGGGCTTCGATATCCCCGGTGTCCTCATTGAAGTTCACCTCGATATCGAGCTTGTTGCGGAACTTCTTGTTCACTGCCGCCCGAACCGCCTCTTCCAGGGTGTCCACGAGGACATCCCGGTCGATGCGGCGTTCCTTGCTGATATGATCAATGGATTTCTTGAGTTCCAAGCTCATGGAGTCCCTCCGCAATAAGCGTCCATTGCGACGTCTGACATCTGTCGCTGTGAGTGCGCCGGGGGCTTTGTCTTCGGCGCTTGTTTTCCGGTCCTTCCCGCCGATGGCTCCGACTGATCCCCTTCGCGGGGTTATTCGTAAACGAGATGAATGGTGCGGATCTCTTCCCACTCGAAGGCCTGCGATCCGGAGTCGGTGTCCAGGTAAAGCCGGTTCTGCTCCGTGTCCTTGATCCTGCCGCTCCATTTCTTCCGGCCCTGCACTGCGGTCCGCGTTTTGAGACGGACCTTGCTGCCCAGGTACTCCCGGACCTGGTCCAGCGAGAAGAAGGGCCGTTCCATCCCTGGAGAGGAGACCTCCAGGGTATAGGATCCGGGAATGGGGTCCTCGGCGTCGAGCACATGGCTCAAATGGCGGCTCGCCTGAGCGCACTGGTCGATGCTCACCCCCTGGGGGGCGTCGATAAAGACACGCACAGTGCCTCCGCGGGAGGCCGGGACTTGCAGTCCCCAGAGCCTCAGGCCCATCGATTCCAGAAGGGGCCGAAAGAGCTCTTCGAGATGGGAGTGCAGTGTTTCCTGCTGGAACATGGTCTGTTCCCCCAAATACGGCCCTGGTGTCAAAAAAAAGAGTGGACCGATCGGCCCACTCCAGTATGCTCACACGTTTGGTACATCGAGACGGAGTGGAGCGGGTGACGGGACTCGAACCCGCGACAGCAAGCTTGGGAAGCTTGTACTCTACCAACTGAGTTACACCCGCTCGAAACAGAAAAATTATGCGCAGAAAGAGGGCAATTGTCAAGGGGCATCGGCAGGAGAAGGCCGAATTTGCTTGCCGGTTTGAATAGGGGCTTCTCCGAGGGCGAGCCTTGGTTTCTGGAGCGGGCCGGTTTCGCCGTGAGTTGTTCCGTAACGGAACCGGTCCGGTGTTAGTGGGATTCGCGCCGAATACGTGCCCCGGCCTGGTTCAGTTTGTGCTCCATGCGCTCGTACCCCCGATCCAGATGATAGATGCGGCGCACTCTGGTCGTTCCCCGGGCAGCAAGCCCTGCCAGAACCAGGGAAGCGCTGGCCCGCAAATCAGAGGCCTGAACCGGGGCGCCGATCAGGCTGCATTCCCCGCGGATCACGGCGGTGTCCCCGCTGATCTTGATCCGCGCTCCCAACCGCATGAGCTCCAGGGCATGGAGAAAGCGGTTCTCGAAGATGGTTTCCTGAATCATGCCCGAGCCGGAGGCAATGCTCATCAGGGCCATGAACTGGGCCTGCATGTCCGTGGGAAAACCGGGATAGGGCTGGGTCACGATGTCCGTGCAGACCGTCTCGCCACGGGCACGGATCAGGGTTGAGCCCTCCGATCCCGGCCCGATCTCCAGGCCCATCTCCAGAAACTTGTCCATCACCGTGTCCAGGGCCCAATCCGGACAGTTCTCCAGCTCCAGCTCGCCTCCAGTGATTCCCGCGGCCGCCATGTAGGTCCCCGCCTCGATACGGTCCGGCATAACAGTGTAGCGGCAGCTCCGCAGGGAATCCACTCCCTGGATGCGGATCATGCTGGTGCCGTGTCCGCTGATGCGCGCGCCGCAGGTATTGAGAAAGTTTGCCAGGTCGCTCACCTCGGGTTCCCGCGCGGCGTTTTCCAGCACGGTTTCCCCTTGGGCGAGGACCGCTGCGAGGAGCATGTTCTCCGTTCCTCCCACCGTAGGGAAATCGAAAACCACGTGGGCGCCATGCAGCTTGTCGCACCGGGCGACGATATCCCCGGAGTCCAGGTCGAAGCTGGCTCCCAGACGCTCCAGGGCTCGCAAATGCATGTCGATGGGCCGGCTGCCGATGGCGCATCCTCCAGGCAGGGCGACGCGGGCCTGTCCCAGGCGGGCGAGCAGAGGGCCCAGGCAGAGCACAGAAGCCCGCATGGTTCGGACCAGATCGTAGGGCGCTTCCGGGGTGAGATTCGGGCCTGCGCAAATGCTGACCCTGTCCCCTTCGTGATGGCAGCGGCACCCGAAAAGGGTGAGGAGCTGAATAGTAGTGGCGATGTCCTGCAACTGTGGAAGGCCGGATAGCTCGATCTCTTCGGGAACGAGCATGCTCCCCAGCAGTATGGGCAGCGCCGCGTTCTTGGAGCCGCTGACGCGTATTTTTCCGGCAAGCGGATTGCCTCCTTCGATGACGAACTGGTCCATAGCCCTTGACCGCGCTCCTTTCATTCTTTATCTTGGTTATCGCCAAGACGACATGGTGGGTGTAGCTCAGAGGTCAGAGCACCAGGTTGTGGCCCTGGGAGCCGGGTGTTCAAATCACCTCACCCACCCCATTTGCAAGGCCGCGCTCAGCGCGGCCTTTTTTTATTCCTGCAATCGCCCAATCCGTTCCCGCCGCGTCTATTCCCTCTCTTCGCGCGACGCGGCCTGACCCTTCCTCAGTTTGCGAACGTCCCCCACGCGAATGGTGATTTTGGCCTTGTCCAGATACTCCAGCAGCGGGATGCTGTACTTCCGGCTCAGCCCGGTCAATTCCTTGAACTCCTTGGGACCGAGCTCTTCATTGCTGGCGAAGTAGTCCCGGACCAGCTCCTGGATGCGCTCCAGCGCAGCAGCGCTATAGTACATCCCGTCCTTGATCTTGACCAATTTACCCTCTTCGGTCAAAAGCTGCAAGATAGGCGTGGCCTGTTTGGCGTCGATACTCAGGGCACCCAGCACGTCGTTCAGGTTGGGGGGAGTGATGCCCCCCTTCTCGTAGTGCTGCAGGATGTTCTCCTTGAGCTCGGTCTGATCCTGTCCCAGGGTCACCTGGTGGTCGGGCAGCCGAAGCACTTCCTGTTCCGTAACGAGGCCCCCCTGTTTCTGACAGCGTTCCAGAATGAAATGCAGGAGCTTGGGGGGGAGGTTCTTTCCCCAGTCCGAGGCAACCCGGCCCCGGGATATTCCGGCCTGAAGGGGGTTGGCTCGGTGAAAGGCTCGGACGTATTCCTCCAGATCGGTGCTCAGGCTTTGAACCATGCCCGCGGACACGTAGATCCGGTTGTCCTTGTCGAAACAGAAGATGCGCTGCTTGGAGGCAAGATCCTGGAGCAGCTTGTTCAACTGCTTGGTGGAGAGATTGCACAGGACCTGGAGCCGCGCGAAGTCAAGGCCCCTGCTTCCGGCGAGCTCCAGGTGGGTGAGCAGGACTGTTTCCGGATCCCCCTGGGCCAGGGTATACAGGGGGTTCAGCTGGGAGGAAAAGCGCTTGACCTTTTGGGCAAGGGGATTGATGAGCTTGC
>CAYNCR010000128.1:0-7873 GCA_964395575.1 uncultured Desulfohalobiaceae bacterium | reverse complement strand
TTGGAATCCTCTTTTTCGACTATCGGCACCTCAAGGCCGTCGTCTGGCCCTTGTCCGGCCTGCCCCTGTCCTTGCTGGTCTACGTTCTTGTCTACGGCACCGCCATTTCCGGAGCCACTCGATGGATCGACCTCGGCGTAGCCAGCTTTCAGCCCACGGAGCTCGCCAAGGTCAGCGTCATTCTGCTTTGCGCCGCCCTGCTGGCCCGCATGCCCGGACCCCTGGGCTGGAAGGATCTGGGCAAGATCCTTGTTCTTGTCGCCTTTCCAGTCACTCTCATCATGATGCAGCCCGACCTCGGATCAGGGCTGAACATCCTCATGCTGGCCGGAGGCATGCTCTTATTCAAGGGAATCAACCGGCGCATCCTGTTTACCTGCTTCGTGGGAATTCCCGTGCTTGCACCGATCACCTGGTTCTTTCTCCTCGACTACCAGAAACAGCGCATCCTCACCTTCCTCCATCCCCAGCGCGACCCCCTCGATGCGGGATACAACACCATACAATCCAAAATCGCCATCGGCTCGGGCCAGCTATGGGGCAAGGGCTTTCTGGAGGGCACCCAGAGCCAGCTTCGTTTCCTTCCGGCCAAGCACACAGACTTCGTGTTTTCCGTTTTCGGCGAGGAATGGGGTTTTGTGGGCTGCGCCATCCTTTTGAGCCTCTTTTGCCTCTTCCTGTATCAGCTCGTGGTTGTGGCCGGAACATCCAAGGACTCCTTCGGCGCCTATATCTCCAGCGGCGTCTTCTTCTATTTCTTCTGGCAGATTCTTATCAACCTGGGCATGGTGCTGGGCCTTATGCCCATTGTGGGCATCCCATTGCCCTTTTTCAGCTACGGGGGATCGTCCACTCTGATCAACTGCATTCTCCTCGGCCTGGTGTTCAACATATCCATGCGCCGCTATATCTTTACCCATGAATAGCTTGACACAATAATAATAACCATTATTATCTAGTGTCTATCCAACCGGATTTCCTCAAATGCAATGATTGATTTCAATATGTATTCAGGTATGTTCCAGGGATAGCACTATCCCAGCGATTTCAGATGGCGGGATGATCCAGATATTGACGGTCTTCAAGCCCCTTTAGGCGGGGGATGCATCCATTTTGAATGGCAGAATATCCTGTGTATTTCTTGGCCGACACAAACAAACACAGAAAAAAGACGTGCTTCTTCCACCTATCTCGTGCTATGCTTAAAGATAAGAGCCAGGCAGAGCACCTTGAGTGCTTGGTGTCCAGGGTGAACAGACCGAATGAAGCGTCGGCATGAACGTACTGCTTTGGCCCGGCCTCTGAGATGCTAGGCCCTTGACTCATAAGGCTTTTGAGCTTGAGTCGTCCCCCATAGGCCTATCTGGAACCCCCAACTTGTAAAGGAAGGTGTCCCATGGCCAAACAGCTGGAAATCTACAAATGCAATGTTTGCGGCAACATTGTAGAAATCATGCACGGTGGTCCGGGCGAGCTCGTTTGTTGCGGTCAGCCCATGCAGCTCATTCAGCCGGGAACGGTGGATGCGGCTCGCGAAAAGCATGTCCCGGTCATTGAAAAGACGGAACACGGATATAAGGTGAGTGTGGGGTCCGTTGCCCATCCCATGGAAGAAAAGCACTATATCGAATGGATCGAGCTCGTTGCCGATGGCATCAGCTACACCGCCTTTTTGCAGCCGGGCCAGGCGCCGGAAGCTGAATTCTGCATCCAGGCCTCCCGAATCACGGCGAAGGAATACTGCAATATTCACGGGTTGTGGCAGGCCGAGGGATAATGCCATAATCCTGATAGTATTATTGTGCTGGACGACTGCCGTCCCGTATGAGCGAGTTCCCGACCGGAAAGTCCTCTTTCCAAACGGAAACGAGCTAAACCGCACGAACAAACCAGGAGGAAAACAGTATGGATCGATGGGTATGCAACGTTTGCGGCTATGTCTATGACCCCCAGCAGGGCGATCCGGATAACGGCGTCCCCGCTGGCACTGCCTTTGAGAACCTCCCCGATGACTGGACCTGCCCTGTTTGCGGTGCAGGCAAGGACGAGTTCAGCAAGGAATAGACCGGAAACGCCCGGCCCCTTCTACGGGGCCGGGCAAGCAAGGACGGTTCGGTGTGACCCAGACATTCCCCAGCTCCAGACAGATCAAAGCCCACCTTCGCCGCATCCTTGCCAACGAGGACTGGGTTGAAAATTTCACCCGCCTTATCTCCGAAATTCCGCCTCAACGAACCATTTCCCCCCTTTTTGCCGCCCTGTTTTCCACATCACGAATTGTTCGCTGGCATGCGGTCAGCTGTTTCGGAACCGCCACCTCGAAGCTTGCCACAGAGAACACGGAACATGTGCGCATCGTACTCCGTCGATGCACCTGGAGTCTCAACGACGAATCCGGAGGGATCGGATGGGGCGCCCCAGAGGCCATGGCCGAGATCATGGCCAGTGTTCCCCGCACCGCAGAGGAATACGCCAGCATCCTGGTCTCCTTTGTGCTCGATCGCGAAGAGGCCTGCAACTATCTGGAGCACTCCCCTCTTCGGGAGGGCGCCTACTGGGGAATCGCCAGACTGGCCCAGGCCCGCCCCGAACTGATCTCTCCCTGGCAGGAACACCTTCTTCAAGCAATCGACTGCGAAACCTCCCCCTTCATCCTGGGAACGGCCGCTCTGATCATTACCAGCCCCGGTTTCGACACGCCCCAGACGCGACAGACCCTGGAAAGAATCGAGTCTCTCGAGGAAAACATCATCCTCTATTGGAACAGGGCATTCTGGCACGTCGCAGTGGGCGATCTTGCCCGGAACGGTGTCCCCTCGGAAACCGCCCGTCTGACGGATTCCAATGTGGCCTGAACGCCACAACTCCCTTCCCTTTCGCGATCCCGGCAATTGCGTCATCAAAGGGACGCATGAGCCACAGGGCAATCCATAGAGGGCTCCGCGGCAAACACCTATTGAGCTGCGAAGGCGGGATTTTTTCTGCGGGAGGAATGAATCGGGAGGGCGTGAGAGAAGTGACACGTCCCTGGAGACGACAGGGACAAATCTGGCTTTGTTTTCGATCACCATCCCTGGAAGGCAATCCCCAGAGACCGCTCCAGCCAGGAGGGGAAATCGAGGTCGGCATTGTCGCTCCCGCCAAAGGACAACCGAGCATCGAGCCAGGCGAGTCTCGAATCCCTCCGGCCCTCTAGCTTCACCGCATCCTTGGCGGTACACACAATAGTCCTGCAGCGCAGGCTGTCGGCATTGCGACGGATCCTCTCCCAGTCCCCCACGGAAAAGGGATGATGATCGGGATAAACGAGGTGCCGCTGTGGCGGCCCGCCCAATAGATCGGCTGCGCCTTGCTTTACGCCTTCGGGGCTGCCAACCCCGCTGAACAGGAGATAGGGCTCGCCAGGGGGATGCTCCACCGCCGAGCCGTCCAGCCCCTTCAGGCCCACGGTCTCTACATGGAAGGAAAAAACCGGCCTGTGTTCCGGCTCAAATCGGGCCCGCAAACGGGCGAACATTTCCTCTTCCCGCTGGGGAGGCACGTTGAGAAGGATGGCATCAGCTCGCTCCAAGGCCTTTTTCCCTTCCCGCCACGGCCCGGAGGGCAGAACCATGTTCCAGTCCTGTATGAGATCCTGTGTATCAAGCAGCACGAGATCGACATCCCTTTCCACGCGCAGGTGCTGCATGCCATCGTCGAGGACAAAGAGATCCGGGCGATTGCGCTCCAGGATCCATTGTCCCCCCCTGTCCCTGCGGGGATCGACCACCACCAGGGCGCGCTTGCAGGAACGGGCAAGCATGAGCGGCTCGTCTCCGGACTCGCCGGGACTGCTGTCCGAACGGACCAAAAAGGGATAGTACGGCGGGCTGGCCTTATACCCGCGAGTGAGAAGGGCTGGGGTCATGTTCTCCATGGCTGCGGACTGCAGGAGCCATTGGGCGAGAGAGGTCTTTCCTTTCCCGCCCAAGCTGATATTGCCCACGGAGATACAGGGGCGAGGCGACTTCCAGGAGCCAAGGAGCCACGTGGAGTACAGAGTCGACCGCATACTCATGCACGCGGCATAGATGCGACCGGCTGGCCGGAGGAGCCGCATGCCGAATTCCGACCATGTGCGTCCACCGGATGCTGTGTTTCCTGGAGTTCTCACGCCCACCTCTTTTTCAACTTCGGATCAAAGTCGAGAAAACCGCTCAATACCGGGAAGGACCTCATACTCCATTCATTTACTGGCCTCCCCGGAGACAACCAAGCATGAAGGGATTTTCGTCGGAAGAGAATGCAAAGCGATTTCGGCAAGGCAAGGAAATGATCCTGAAGCAGGAATCTGCTCCACGAATAGTGATCCGGCTATCTCTTTACAGATCCTCTGCTTCAAAAAAAAACGGGCTTCACCGTTGCGTGGCCAAAATCAATCCGCCTGCCGGCTATCAAGCCATCGCACCGCTTCCCGGAAATCCAGGCTCCCGCTATAGATGGCCTTTCCGGTGATCACGCCGGACAGGCCCTTTTCATGGAAGGGATACAGAGCTCGGATATGCTCCATGGAATCGATCCCTCCCGCAACGATCAAGGGCAGCTCGGTAGTGTCCAGCAGGGCATCCACAGTGTCCAGATCAATCCCGGACTGCATCCCGTCCCGGCTGATGTCTGTATACACGGCAAAGGCGACTCCGAGGGATTCCAGCTCGGGAAGGACCTCAAAGACGGTCAAGCCGCTGTCCTCGACCCATCCCCTGCTCTTGAGACGCCCCTTGTCCGCATCCAGGGAAACCCCGATGCTTCCCGGATACCTCTGGCACAGATCGCGCAGGCTCTGCCTGTCCTCCATGGCCAGCGTGCCCAGAACAAGACGTGTCACACCGGCCTGGAAATAGCTCTCAGCCGTAGCTCTGTCCCGAATCCCTCCCCCCAGTTGGATCGGAATTTCGGCAGCGGCACAGATGGAGCGAATCAGCTCATAGTTCACCGGAACACCCTGAAAGGCCCCGTCCAAGTCGACCACGTGCAGCCACCTCGCCCCTTCGCGAGCCCATTGCCGGGCCATCTCCACAGGGTCGCTGCCGAAGACAGTCACCTCATCGGCTTTGCCCTGTTTGAGCCGCACGCATTCCCCGTTCTTGATATCCAGCGCCGGAAAAACAATCATAGTCCCATATCCCGCAATGCAGCTCGAATCCCCTCGGCGGCGAGCTCCTCGGCCCGCACCCAGCGGCCGCCTCGTCGCAGAAATCTGCCGATCCGCAGCAAATTCTCGGTCAGCGCCTCTTGTTCCCTGTCGAAGAAAAAAACGTCCACAATCCGGCTTTCCCGCGAATCGAGCCAGATGAAACGCATGGTTACGCCTGCCGGGCTGTCGGCTCCCCATTTACCCCCCTTGCGCTGCTGCCATCGCAAGAGCTGGGGGAGCAGGATGGAATCAGCGGAAGCGCAGCGTGCCACCTCGGCCCAATACGTCCTGCCCCCATCCGAGGAGACCGCCCCCTCTTGGAGAACAATCTCGCGGCAGCCCTGCACTCTTGCAGGTCCTTGAATGTCGGTATGCCCCCGCTCCTTCAGGCTCTCCATCAGCCTTGCCGTAAGCCTTTCCAGGGCATCGGCGGGGATTGTCCGCTCGGGAGCCTCTCTGTCGGCTTGCGGGAGGTCCCAATCCTGGCGGGGCTGATGAAAGGGAGCAACAGCAAGATCGCCTTCCAGGCCCGCCCGCTCGGGAACTTTGGACGGACCGCAGGCGAAGGCGAGCACAAGCACAGGGAACAGGACCGGCCCAAGCAGGCAAAGACGTCTCACAAAGCCCCCTTGGTGCTTGGCAGGGTGTCTCCCCGGCTTTGCACAGCCTGTCCCAGGGCCAGCCCCAGGCCCTTGCATGCGGCCTCGATCAGATGGTGCCCGTTTTCCCCGTAGGCCAGGTCGATATGGAGATTCATCCTGGCCTGATCCGCCAGGGACTTGAAGAATTCCCGCCAGATATCCTTTTCCATGCCGAAGATCACGGCGGGCAGCACGGTTTCTCTGTACACGAGATAGGGCCGGCCGGACAGATCGAGCACGGCCTCGGCCAGGGACTCGTCCATAGGCACCTTGGCCCAGCCGATCCGGGCCAGTCCCTGTTTGTCCCCGACTGCCTCATAAAGGGCGCGACCCAGGCACAGCCCGCAGTCCTCCACGGTGTGATGGGCATCCACATGGAGATCGCCGGTGGCGGTCATATCCAGATCGAATCCGGCCCAGAAGGCAAAGAGGTGCAGCATATGATCCAGACAGCCAAGCCCGGTATCGATTCGGGCCTCCCCGCTGCCGGAGAGGTTCAGGGACACAACGACCTTCGTCTCCCCCGTCTCTCTGCTGTACTCGGATTTGCCCGGTACCATACGCTCACTCCCCGACCCGAGACGAACTCCAGCGGGCCTGTTGTTATGTTCCGGAATCGCTTGACTCATCCCCGCTCTTGGGCTCGCGGCGGCCGAAGAACCTCGCGATCCAGATGCTCGCCTCATACAGAACGATCACCGGTCCGGCCATGAAGGTCTGGGTAAAGAGATCCGGTGGCGTCAACAGGGCGGAAGCGGCAAATATGCAAAGAATAGCATATTTGCGGGCCCTGCGCAGCATGCTCGAGGTCACCAATCCCAGCCGGGCCAGGAAGAAAATGACCAGGGGCAGCTCGAACACGACCCCAAAGGCCAGCAGTATGCGCAAGGCGAAGGAGAATCCCTCCTTCATGCTGATCATGGGATCGATATACTGATTGGTGAAGCTCATGAAGAAATTGTACGCCGGGGGAAAGATGATAAAGTATCCGAACAAGGCGCCCCCGACGAAAAGGAGAGCGGAGCAGAAGGCGATGGGAGTGATGTACTTCCGCTCGCTGGAGTAGAGACCCGGCTTCACGAAGAGCCAGGCCTGATAGAAGATGTAGGGGCTGGTCAGAAATATCCCCGCCACAAGGGCCACCTTGATATAGGTGAAAAAGGCTTCGTGGGGGGCGGTATAGATCATGGAGCTCTCTTCGGGCATGACCCGGTACAGGGGGAGCATGAGCCACTCGAAGAGCTGCTGGGAAAAGGCGAAGCAGGCGAGCATGCCGGCGAACGCCGCGGCTATGGCATGGATGATGCGCTTGCGCAATTCGTGCAGATGGTCCAGAAAGCCCATCTCTCCCTGACCGGAGGCACCCGTTTCGGAACGCTCGCTCTCCTCGCTCATGCCCTCCTCCCCGTTTCCGGATCTTCAGAGCCGTTTCGCCCGCGATCCTCGTCTTCCCCGGGTTTCTCACCGTCCGCTTCGTTTCCGGACCCTTGCGGACTTTCCTCCGTCGGGGTTTCCGCATGCCCGTCTTCGCGGTCTCTTTCCTCGGATCCCGGACCGACGGCGGCATCCGCTTCTTTGTCCTTTTCCTGGCGATCCAGATCGGAGAGCTTGGTCTCCAGGTCAACGGTCTTTTTGACATCCGAGCTCATGCGCCGGAATTCGGCCATTCCCTTGCCCAGGGTCCGGGCCACGTCCGGCAGCTTGGAGGGCCCGATGACCAGGAGGGCGACAACCAGAATAACCAGGATCTCAGTCGTGCCTAAACTAAACATCGCGTTTTGCTTCCTTTCTCCCTTTCTTCGCGATAGCGAGTGAAAGGAGGATAAGTGGTCTCAGCACCCGAAAGGGACTCCGGGAGATTACTCCCACTCGATGGTGCTAGGGGGCTTGGAGGAGACATCCAACACAACCCTGTTCACCCCCCTGACTTCATTGATGATCCTATTGGAAATCCTGGAGAGCAGCTCATCCGGGAGCTTGGCCCAGTCCGCTGTCATCGCGTCCGTGCTCTCCACCATGCGCAGGGCTATCACGTGCTCATAGGTTCGCTCATCCCCCA
>CAYNCR010000127.1:0-8024 GCA_964395575.1 uncultured Desulfohalobiaceae bacterium | reverse complement strand
CGCGGACTACAAGGGCTCGCCTGTTTATGAAACACGGCTTCAGCGCACATCCCCGACTCTCCGTGCCCGACAATTTCACGTAATAATTCAACATCTTGGCCACATTTTCATACAAAAAAACCCGATTCGTCTTTTTTCCCTTAAAGCTTTGAACTGTGAACTATGAACTGGCAATAAGGAGCGCGTCATGAGCACGGAAAACGAATCCGAACAGCCAGAGCGGGGCACCGCGCAGCGTCTGCAGGACGAGATATCCAGCGAGGTTGCTCCGGCTGTCCGGGCTGTCACGGAAAATATCAAGCTGATCGGCCTGGTTCTGGGGGCCATCGTTCTGATTGCCGGGGGCATCTCCGGGTACAAGTACTACCGGCAGTACAGCCTCCAAACCGGCCAGGAGCGCATCGAGAGCATCCTTTCCATGGAGTCCCCGGAGAAACGGATGCAGGCCATCGAGGACTATCTCCCCCGGGCACCGCAGCGTTTCCGGCAGGGACTCAGGCTCGAGCTCGCGGATTTGGCCCTGAAACGGGAACGCTACGAAAAAGCGGCCGAGGTCTGGGCCGAAACCGCTCAAAAGAGCCAGAAAGAGGAAATCCGCATCATAGCCCGTATGGGCAGAACCAAGGCCCTGCTGCGCACGGGACGGAGCGAAAAGGCCCTGGCGCTCCTGCAGGATCTGGCGAACAACGCCCCAGAGGCCTTCCAAAGAACCGTCTATCTCGAGCTTGCGTCAGCAGCGGAAACCGAGGGAGAATGGGATCAGGCCCTTGCCGCGTATAAACAGCTCAAGTCCCAGACCGAGCTCGGCGGTGAGCGCGGGAACTACTTCCAGTACAAGATCGCGCGAATCAGGAACAGAATCGACAATCAGGCCTCCCAGACCGAAAAAACGGAAAAGGAATCCTCCTCATGAGCCATCCGCTTTTGAACGATACCAAGGGCGCACGCCACGTCCTTCTGGGCAACGAGGCGATTGCCCGCGGGGCAATCGAGGCGGGGGTGGGCTGCGTCACCTGCTATCCGGGAACTCCGTCCTCGGAAACCCCGGATACCCTGTACAGGCTCGCCCCGCATGCGGATTACTACTTCGAGTATTCAGTGAACGAGAAAGTGGCCCTGGAAGTGGGCGGCGGGACCGCCCTGGGCGGTGTGCCCACCCTGGTGACCATGAAGCACGTGGGCCTCAACGTGGCCGCGGACCCGCTGATGAGCCTGGCCTATATCGGCACTCCCGGAGGCTTGGTCATCCTCAGCGCGGACGACCCGGGGTGCCATTCCAGCCAGAACGAGCAGGACAATCGCTACTACGCTCGCCTGGCCGGCCTTCCCTGCTTCGAGCCGTCCACAGCCCAGGAGGCCAAGGACATGGCCCGCGAGGCCCTGATCTTGTCCCGCAGCTGGCAGCAGCCGGTTCTTCTGCGTACCACCACCCGGCTGAACCATTTGCGGGGACAGGTGGTATTCGGGGATATTGCGCAGGCCACTCCCCGTGGCGAGTTCAGCAAGCATCCCCAGCGCTTTGTTCCCCTGCCGGCAATCGCCAGGGCGAGGCATCCCGTGCTGCTCCAGCAGCTCGAGGGGCTCGCCGGCGAGGCGGACCGGTCCAGGTGGAACCGGGTATCCGGCGGCGGCAGAACCGGTGTTATCGCCTCCGGAATGGCCCGGGCCTATTTGCGGGACGCAATGGCGGATATGGGGCTGGAGAGCGAGCCCGCCCTGCTGGAGCTGGGCATGAGCTATCCCCTGCCCAAGGGGCTTATCCGCGATTTCCTCTCCGGGTTGGACCGGGTCCTGATCCTGGAGGAGCTCGAGCCCGTGCTGGAGACCGAGATTCGGGCCATGTGCCAGGAGCAGGGGCTGGAGCTGGAGATTCTGGGCAAGAGCGAGGACCTGTCCCGACTGGGCGAGTATTCCACCTCCAGGGTTCAGGCGGCGCTGAACAGGCTTATGGGGCTTTCGCCCCGGAATAGCGAACCCTGCCGGGGCGAGAACGATCTGCCCGGCAGGCCGCCCAATCTCTGCCCGGGCTGCTCGCACCGCTCGATTTACTACGCCGTGCGTCAGGTCTTCGGAGACGACGCGGTCTACTCCTCGGACATCGGGTGCTATACCCTGGGATTCCAGCCTCCCCACAGGGCGGCGGACTTCCTCTTCTGCATGGGCTCCTCCGTATCCGGAGGGACCGGAATGTCCCGGGCCACGGGGCAACCGGTCGTGGCCTACATCGGGGACTCCACCTTCTTCCACTCCGGTGTCCCCGGCCTGATCAACGCCGTGCACAACCGGCACGATCTCCTCCTGGTCATTCTGGACAACGAAACAACCGCCATGACCGGCCATCAGCCCCATCCCGGAGTGGAGACCACGCCCCAGGGCGAGAACCCCTCCCAGGTGGACATCGAATCCGTGGTGCGTGGCTGCGGAGTGAACGAAGTGACCACGGTCAAGGCCCTGAATCTGAAGCAGACCTTCGCCGCGCTGCGCGATTTCAAGGAGAAGAGCGGAGTCCGGGTCCTTATCGCGCGGGATCCCTGTGCCCTCTTCGCCAGGCGAACCCTGGGCCGGGCGCCCAAGACGGCGGCGTACGTGGCGGAGCAGGACGAAGCGGCCCAGGCATGTCTGGAGGAGCTCGCCTGTCCGGCATTCACCATGCAGGAGGGCGAGATCGCCGTGGATGAGGACCAGTGCGCCGGATGCATGGTTTGCGTACAGATAGCGGATTCGGTCAAGGCCGCCAAAAGGAGCACGTAATGGATCGACTGCGCATTCTCCTGGCCGGTGTGGGCGGCCAGGGCACACTCACCGCGACCAACCTTCTGGCCCTCGTGGCCGAGGACCTGGATATGTCAGTTACCGCCGGGGAGATTCACGGCATGGCCCAGCGCGGGGGCATCGTGGAGTCCGCTGTTCTGCTGGGCGGATACGCCAGCCCGCGCATCGACCGCGGGGAGGCGGACCTCCTCCTCGGATTCGAGCCCCTGGAAACCCTGCGGGCCCTGCCCTATCTGCACACCGGCGGCACCGTGGTGAGCAATTCCGAGGCCACCCCGCCGGTGGGCGTGAGCCTGGGCGGCGCCACCTATCCGGATCTGGAGCGGATTCAGTCCAGATCCGGAGAGTGCGCCTCGGTGAGCCGGTTCCTGCCCTGCCAGGATCTGGCCCGGCAGGCGGGAACTCCCAAGGCCGCGAACACGGTGCTTTTGGGCGCGATGTGCGCCGTACCGGATGCGCCCTTCTCCATCGAGGACCTGGAGGCCGGGGTCCGGAAGCATCTTCCGGAGAAGATCGCCGGGGTTAACGTGGATGCGGCGCGGAAGGGGTATGAGTCTGCGATGAAAGAATAGTTGTACGTTGAAAGTGTTTAGTGAAAAGTGATATATTGTAGTGGGTTTCATGGAAAGTTTCGTGATCGAAGAGTTGAATAATGGGAATCGTATCAAATAGATAAGTCAGTCATGCGTGCTAAACCCCCTCAAAACGCTGTTCAAGAATTGGTTGATCGAATCGTTTCCCTTTTTGATCCGCAACGAGTGATCCTGTTCGGATCCTGTGCGAGGGAAAGCTTTTCAAAAGGCAGTGACGTGGATTTGTTGGTGGTAATGGAAGTCAACGAGTCAAAGCGAGCCACTGCGATGGAGATTGATCGGGCCTTGGCAGACAGAGAAATCCCACTGGATCTGGTAATATTGACACCTGAGGAGTATGAAGGACAACGTCGTATGGTGGGATCAATCGCCAAGCCTGCTGCAGAGGAAGGACGAGTCGTTTATGAGCGAGTGGCCTGATTCCACATGGTGGGCTCTTCAATGGATCGAGAGCTCTTTCCTCTCAACCGTTATAGTGTGGAATCCCGCTATCCTGGTAACTGGGAACCAATTGAACGTTCAGAAGCGGAGGATGCTGTTGATTATGCCCGCAAAGTGCGTTCCATAGTTCGGAATTCCCTGCCAAAAAATGTTTTTGATACGTGAATGACATAAACGTTAGCTCGGCCTTGAATAAATCTGGGGCTTCGAGAATATTTGTCAGCCAACCCTCCTCCCTTGCGAAGGATTACGCCATTCATCCACTTCTTCCGGGGAAAGCTCCCACTCGAAACAGGCATTTTGCCGATAGGTTGAGACTGCTTCCTTCAAAGAGGGCCGCCCCTTTGCAGCCGCGACCAGCCTCTCGTACTCCCTGACTCCGAGCACAACCGCCACAGTTCTTCCCCGTCGCGTTATGCGCAAGGCCTCGCCAGCCTCCACTTCCCGCAATAAAGCGGGAAGACGGTTTTTCGCTTCCGCGATCGAGATATCGCTCATGGGGATGCCCCCTTAAGATAGCCATTTTCATGGCCAGGATAAGGCGCGCGGAACAGATGGTCAAACGCGCCCCTGCAGCGCCCGATTGCCCCTCTTTACCCCTTGCCCCCGCCCCTGATGCCTGATATTTTTCCTTGAGAAAAACAATATCCCCTACCAGGCTATTTCGGCGTCCGTTATTCACCAGAATGTGACTGTGGAGATCAAGCCTCAGCTGTATTCAGTCTACACAATTGGCAATGTATTTTTAGCATGCGGGAGCAGAAGAATCATGAGGGCTCCACGGCGAAAACGACCTCGGCGCAGAAAGAGGAGCGATAACATCTCTCGCGAGGAGCTCGAGAGGATCTCCTCTCAGGTGACCTATATCGGGAGTCCGGAACACAAGGACACCTATTCCTTTGTCGGTCTCCCCCACCCGCGTGCCGATGCTTCGCTATGCGACAAAAGCCTTGCTCAGGAGCGTGAGAAGGTCCAAGAGTGGCTGCGATACGCTGTATCAAGGGGATGGATCGGCGAGCCCTGGGAAGGCGGGTTCCCCCGGTATGTATGGTATCGGGGAGAGGATACAGTGTACGAGGGCAGATTGGTCAACCGCGATCAGGGCGAATACAAGGGGTATCCCTTGGCCCCTGAGGAATGGCCGGAGGAATGGAAAGGATGACGGACTCCCTGCAGCTGGACTATGCCTGGCAGCGTCCGGAGGCGATCCACGGGGAGGAGCTGCGGGCCACCTGGGCCTCCTTGAGGGTCATCAGTGGCTCCGAGTGCCTGACGCGGATCCTGGACAGGACGGCCAGATCGGTTCGCGAGGAGATCTATGTCCCCCTCTACCCTTTGGCTGAATGGATCGCGGAAAACTGGTGGAGCCTTCTGTACGAACCGGAGATTCCCCAGCTGCGCGAGAAAAGAGGCTTCCGCACAAGACACGACCTCGCCCTTGTCGGCGACGGGCTGGCCATGCCCCGGGTGGAAATCGTCCCCTTCGGCGAAACCGTTCGGATCGAGTGGGAGCAGAAGAGCCACCCCTATCAACAGATCGACTTCCTGTCACGCGGCAGAACCCTGGTCCGGACGCAGGACGTGCGGGACGGGTTGTACGCCTTTGTTCAGGGCGTATGCGAACGTCTGGAACAATCCGGATTGAGGGGAACGTGGCTGCAGCAATCCTGGCAGACGGTCAAGCAGAGCATGCAGGATCCCGAAGAGACCGCCTTCTGCAGGGCTGCCGCCCAAATGGGGCAGGACCCTTATGCCCTGAAAGAAACGGAAGCCGAGGAACTGCTCCAGGCTTCCAGAATACTGCCTTCCAGCCTTCTGCACGAGTTTCTGCAGCTGGCTCCGGAAAAGGGCTTCGCAGACAGAGCGCAGGAGATGGGCCGGGATCTGGAATGGATCGAGGGCAACCGGGACAGCTGGGAGGATCTCTCCCGCCTGCGCGCTGAAGCGGGACAACCCGAGGACCGGGCCAGGCCTTGGGAGCAGGGCTACCGTATGGCCCGGGCCGTTCGCTCTTCTCTCGGATGCAACGGAAATGTTCCCGGCACACTGGAGCAGCTTCTGGCCTGGCTCGGCGGCTCCATGCAGTCACTCCGGCTCCGGGAGCGGTCCGGCGGGGACCTCCCCGGCCTGACGGCTCTGGTGAGCGAGAACGAGAAGGGCTGCCCCGGCTTCGTGCTCAGCGAAAGAAAGAGACCGGAGAACCGCGCCTTTGCCTTTTGCCGCGGTCTAGGGGAATATTTCTTTCATCCCGGAAGTGCCAGTCTGGTCAACACCGCGAACACGGATCGGCAAAAGCGGAACCGCGCCTTTGCCGCTGAGCTTATGGCTCCCGCGGAAAAAATCCGGGAACACCTTTCCGGCTGGGAAGCCACTCCGGAGGAGATCGACGAGATCGCCTGCTCTTTGGGCGTCTCCTCCTATGTGGTCCTACATCAGATGGAAAACCACGACTTGGCTGTCACGCGGAAAATGGAGGTGTGAGAGAAGGGAGACGTTTTTTGTCACCCTGCAGTTACCTCGACGAGGGGCAGCTGCCACCCTGTGTGGTGGCTTTCCGGCAAAAGGTTGCAAAAAAGTGAGCCCCTGTTTCTAAAAGCCTTCCAGCCCGATCGTTTGCTCCGGAAAGGTTTCGAGGAGCTTCGTGTCGGAAGTGAGACAGGGCGTGCCACTGTATTCGGCTGCCGCGATAAAAAGCGTATCATAGGCGGGATGATTTTTCTCCACCGCCAAGACCAGGGCCCTTTCCCAGCACACTTCCACCGGGATATACCGATCCACAAGGCTGATAGCGTTCCATAGAACTTCTCTGCCTAAATGAATGGGCACTCTCCTATGAATGATCCATTGCCAGATCACATACATGAGCTCGGCCTTGAGCGAGTCAGGAGCTTCCAGAATATCCGCCTCCTCCAGGATATTCGCGGCGTGCTCCTTGTAGCCCTCGACTCCAAGCAGAGCGTAGGCAAGCACCATTGTATCCACAACCATCAGCGCCGTCCTTGTTCCCGCCAGGACCGGACTTCTTCGGCATCTACCCTGGGCAGCTCGCTCCAGAGCTTGCGGCTGCGCTCGAGAACCTGATGTCTCGAAGCATATCTCTGCTCCAATAGCTCGCGCACTTCCTGCTCCATGGATCGCCCATGCTTCCCCGCCGTATCCTTGATCCTTTCCACAAGGTCCTCGGAAAGGTTTCGGATCGTTAGTGTGGCCATGATTCTTCACCTCGCAAACTCATTTTTTTGACTGCTAGCACATTGCTAGCAACCGATCAACCCCCAAAAAATGAACCTGTCCCTGATATCCCTCATGGAAAGACGGCTTAGAACAATGGCCGCTATGTCGGTTTGCCGTGCCTCACAAAAAAACCGTATATTGACATAAAGCCCCTATTGTCATAAAAATGAAATATGCCTTTTCAATGGGATGAGGAGAAAAACCGTCAACTTCAGGCTGAAAGGGGCATATGTTTCGAGGATATTGTCATAGCCATCCATGAAGGAAAGCTTTTGGATGTGGTCAAGCACCCTAACCAAGCAAAGTATCCAGATCAGCTCCTTTATATTGTAGAATTAATGGATTATGTATACATGGTCCCTTTTGTGAAGGATAGGGAAACGATGTTCCTTAAGACAATCATTCCCAGCCGCAAATTGAAAAAGATGTATAAGGGGGAATAAATGCCTTTCGACTCCTATGAAAAAGAGCTTATCAATGATGTGGCGAAGGCGGAAAGCCTGGAGCCAGCAGACCGCCTCGAGGACGAGCTGGAGGAGGCTCGGGACGCCGCTCGAAGCTATTTGACCAAGACCAGAAACATTAACATCCGGCTCTCGGAGTACGATATTTTCTGCCTCAAGCGCAGGAGCGCGGAAACCAATATCCCCTATCAAACCATTCTGGCCTCCGTGATCCACCAGTATGTGACCGGCAAGATCAAGCCCCAGCTGTAGCCCTGAGCCAACTCTATGGCTCTTCCACCCTCTCTTCTGTCCTCTGTCTGTCTGACCTGACGTCTGGCCTCCGTCTTCCGTCCTCCGTCTTCCACCCTAACCCTTTTCCCCTAAACCGTGAACGGGGAACCCAGAACGGGGAACGCCGAACGCTCAAAGATGCACCACCCCGTGCCCCAGCCCCTCCAGGTATTCGCTGAGAAGCAACCGGTGACACCTGGCCGGATCCTTCTCCGCGCACATGATCGCGGTGCGCTGACTCCCGGCC
>CAYNCR010000126.1:0-8034 GCA_964395575.1 uncultured Desulfohalobiaceae bacterium | reverse complement strand
ACCGTGGCCGGAGCGGGGAGCGGCTGCGGCTGCGCCCCGAACACCCTGCTCAAGGCGACGCTGGCCCACCTCATCGTCTGGCGCGCCCAGCGGGTCCTGGTGGATCTGGAGGCGGGCGTGGAGCACCTGGGCAGGGGAACCATCGGCAGCGTGGACGGCCTGGTCGTGGTGAGCGAGCCGAGTATCCGCGGGCTGCAGACGGCTTCCCGGATCAGCTCCATGGCCCGGGATCTGGGGCTGCATCGGCAGGCCCTGGTTCTGAACAGGGCTGCTGAGGGGTTCGAGCCGCCCCGGGATATGGAGCTGCCGCCCGTGACGGCGCGCATTCCCTTCCTGCAGTCCCTACAGGAGCGCCAGCAGCAGAGCGCAAGCGTATTGGACCTGCCGGAGCGGGATCAGATTGATGAGCTGTGCCGGAAGGTCTTGGCCGCATTCGAGGAATAACTGGACCGCAAAACATGCGAAAAGACGGGCAGACAGAAGGTTGCCCGCGAATGACGCGAATGATCGCGAATATACAAAGATGTCTGCTCTGCTGATCGCAGAGCAGACAGAGTTATCGCCGAGCAATGGCGGCCATGGCTACTGGTATGGCCGGATAAGGGCTGATGGAAAACAATAAGGCCTGAGACAGAGGGAAACGTTTGTTTGCCAGCGGTGAACTGACTTATGATATCCGACCTCTGACTCTGATAAAGGAGCTTGTATGAGCTTATCCATAGCTTTTTCCGGAAAGGGCGGAACGGGGAAGACCACCATCGCGGGCATGCTGATCCGGTATCTGCTCCGCAAGGAGGCGACCCCGATCCTTGCTGTGGACGCCGATTCGAACTACAACCTCAACGAGGTGCTCGGGGTGGAGGTGGATACCACCCTGGGCGAGGTCCGGGAGAGCATGAAGACCGGGGATATGCCCTCCGGCATGACCAAGGACCGCTATATGGCCACCAAGCTGGAGGAGGCGATCGTGGAGACGGATCTCTTCGATCTGGTGGTCATGGGCCAGCCCGAGGGACAGGGCTGCTACTGCGCCGCAAATACCCTCCTCAGCGACTTCCTGCAAAAACTCACCACCAACTACGCCTCCGTGGTCATGGACAATGAGGCGGGCATGGAGCACATCAGCCGCCTGACCACCAGCAACGTGGACGAGCTTCTGGTCGTGTCCGACCCCTCCCGCAGGGGCCTCCAGGCCGCGGGCAGGATCAAGGATCTGGCCCATACCCTGAATATCGGCGCGAACAAGGTCCATCTCATCCTGAACAATGTGCGGGAGGAGCCCTCGGAGCGGATGCGGGCGATCATCGCGGACATGGGCCTTGAGCTTCTGGGCACGGTCCGGCAGGACGAGACCCTGGAGGAGTTCGACATGGCGGGCAAGCCCACCTTCCAGCTCCCCGAGGACAACCCTGCGGTGCAGGACGCCTACGCCCTCTTCCAGAGGATTGTCGGATGAGCCAAGCGGATGTTGGCCCTGCCCCGGAGGTGCAATCCCGGGATCCGGCGGGATTCGGGGTTTCGTGCGGGGCTTTTGACCCGCATGAGGAGCTCTTTATCTACTATCTGCGGGGCCTTGTGGATGACAGAGCCCTGCGGCAACGGGACGACTTTCTGGGCAATTGGCTGGAAGGCGGAAGCAGCTTCCTTTTCTTCAGCCGCCCCGCTTTCCGGGCGGTGAGCGAGCTTCTCCGGAGCCAGCCGGGCCTGGAGCTGATCCAGGAGCACCGCGTGGCGTACACCGACTGGCTGGGCGGAGAAGTGACCACCTTCAGGGAAGGCAGGATCCGTGTCGTCCCGGTATGGGAAGAGCCCGGACCGGACCCGGAAGCCACGGATATCCTCCTGGATCCCGGCGTGGTCTTCGGCGCGGGGAACCATCCCACCACCCGCGGCTGTCTCCGGGAAATGGAGCGCGTGTTCGCGCAAGAGAAGGTAAAAACCGTCCTCGATCTCGGCTCGGGAACCGGCTTGTTGAGTCTTGCCGCAGCAAGGTTGGGAGCGCGGCGGGTTGTGGGCCTGGACAGCAATCCCCTCGCCGTTCGGACCATGCGGGGCAATGTCCTCCGGAATGGTTTGCGGGATCGCGTGCTCGCCGCGTGCGGGTACGCGGAAGCCGCCGCCGCGGAGAGGGTGGACCTGGTGCTGGCCAACATCCATTACGACGCGATGCGCGCAATCGTCTCCGGCTCGGATCTGGCTCGCGCGGGCCGGGCCATTCTGGCGGGGCTTTTCCCCACGCAGGCCCAGGAGATTGGCGCCATGCTGCGCGACCAAGGCATGCGAGTGAGCGTGGACCCCGGGCTGGAATGGGAGTGGCCAGTGGTATCCGCCAGCAGGGCGGAGGTTTCCGCGGACGTTGTGGCCACCGAGCCGGACAGGGACACGGGCCGAGAAGCGCAAGGACCTGTTTGATGCCGATGAAAACGGACGGGATGATGCAGGGGAACAGCAGCTGGGTGCGCGAGATGGCGATGGCGGAGCCTTCCTTCGGGGACAATACCGCTGACGCGGACAGGCTGCGGCGGTCCCTCGCATCCGGGACGGATGCTGACCCCCTATATATGGATCTCGAGCTGATGCGCAGCCTGCCGGAGTTGTTCCGGGACAGCGGCTATCGGGCGAGCTGCTGCCTTTTCCGGGACGGCCAGGGCTGGGTGGTGACGGGGGTGGGCCCGCCCGGCTCCGGGGAGACCTGGCTGGGTCTGGCAGTGGATCTGGGGACCACCAAGTATGTCCTGGCCCTGATCGAGCTGGCGAGCGGCCGCGAGCTGGCGCGGGTGACCCGGGATAATCCCCAGGTTGGGATAGGAACGGATATCCTGAGCCGGATCCACTATGTCGGGGACAGCGAAGAGCGTCTTCAGGCCGTGCAGGAAATGCTGCTCGAGGATATGCGGGCCGCATGCCGCGATCTCTGCCTGGAGGCTGACGCCGATCCGGAGCGAATCGTCAACATGGCTTTGGCCGGAAATACGGCCATGACCCATTTCTTTCTGGCCCTCCCTCCCAGATGGATCATCCGCGAGCCCTATATTCCGGCTTTGAACAGCCCGGATCTGATTCCCGCATCCCGTCTGGACCTGCCCTTCGGCCCCCTGGCCAGGGTGATGTGCTTTCCGGGAGTGGGGAGCTATTTCGGAGGGGATCTCCTGGCGGGCATCATCTCCAGCGGAATGCAGGAGAGCGAGGAAATCTCCATTCTCGTGGACGTGGGCACCAATGCGGAGGTGGTCCTGGGATGCCGGGACTGGCTCATTGCCTGCGCCGGAGCGGCGGGGCCCGCCCTGGAGGAGGGGATGAGCGAGATCGGCAAGCAGGCCGGCCCCGGGATCATCGACAAGGTCTGGTTCGACGGGGATGCTGGGGACTTCCGGGTGCGGACCCTGGACGGGGAGGCCCCTGTGGGAATCTGCGGCTCCGGGATTATCGACCTGGCGGCGGAGCTCTTTCGTTGCGGGCTTTTGGACTTCCGGGGAAAATTTGTGCCCGAGGCGATGCCGGAGCGGTTCAGGACCGTGGACGGCATCACTCACTTCGTCCTGATCCCCGGAGGAGAATCGGGTACCGGTGAGGGCCTGCTGCTGGGCCAGCCGGAGATCGACAGCCTCATTCGCTCCAAGGCGGCCATGTATACCATCCTGGAGACGATCACCTCCAGCGTCGGCCTCGGACTGGAGGATATATCCCGCTTTTACGTGGCGGGCACCTTCGGCAGCTACATCGATCCGGAATCCGCCGTGCGTATCGGCATGCTCCCGGACCTGCCGCGCGGGAGCTTTACCCCGCTGGGCAACAGCTCCCTCGCCGGCGCGATCCGAGTCCTGCAGGACCCGGAGGCTGTCGCCGAGGTGCACGAGATAGCCACAAAAGTGACCTATCTTGAGCTCAATGTGAACCAGGAGTTCATGAACCGATTCAGCGCTGCCAAATTTCTGCCCCATACGGACAGATCCCGATTTCCCTCGCTTGCGGAGTGAGGAATCGGTTCCCGCGGCGGGAACGGAACAGAGAAGGAGACAGGGCTATGCCACGGATTCGATTCGAGCCCCACGGACGCGACGTAGAGGTCCCTGAGGGAACGCTCCTGCTTCGGGCCGCGCTCAACGCGGGCGTGCACATTAACGCTTCCTGCGGGGGCAACGGCGTTTGCGGCAAATGCCGGGTCCTGATTCAAGAAGGTGACGTGGAGGAGGGAGTGAGCGAAAAGCTTTCCCAGGAGGACCGGGAAGCGGGCTACCGCCTGGCCTGCCTGGCCCGGGTTACCCGGGATCTGCGGGTTCAGGTTCCGGTGGAGTCCGAGCTCGATCCCGGCGTGCTCAATCTCCAGGCCACGCCGCGCAAGACAGCGGCGATCAAGCAGGTTTCCCTGGAGGATTTCAAGGTCCAGGGCCTCTTTATCCCTCCCATCGAGAAGAAGTTCCTCCAGCTCCCGCCTCCCAGCAGCGAGGACAACTGCTCCGACGTGACCCGTCTGGTGGACAATCTCAAGTTCCACCACAGCGAACACCGCATGGAAGTGGATTTCAGCGTCGTTCGCAAGATCACTGATGTCATCCGGCAACAGGACTTCCAGGCTACAGCCACGATGGCCCGGTCGGTGCATGAGGAGACAGGCAAGACCTCGGTGATGAACATCCAGCCCGGGGACACGACGCACCGCAACTTCGCTCTGGCCCTGGACGTGGGGACCACCACCATTTACGGGCAGGTGCTGGATCTGAACAGCGGCGAGGTCCTGTCCGAATACGGTGACTTCAACAAGCAGATGAGCTACGGAGAGGACATCATCAACCGCATTGTGTACGCGGAGAAGGGCACTGGCCTCCAGGAGCTGAACCAGGCCGTGCTGGACACCATCAACGGCATTCTGGAGCGCATTCTGAAAGAGGCGGAAGTGGAGCGAAGCGAGGTTTCCACGATTACCATCGCCGGTAACACCACCATGACCCAGCTCCTTTTGAAGCTCAATCCGCGCTATATCCGGCGCTCTCCCTATGTGCCCACCTGCACGCTCTTTCCGCCCATCAAGGCACGCGATATCGGGGTCGACCTCGAGGAGCACGCCCTGGCCCTGATCTATCCTTCGGTATCCAGCTATGTGGGCGGGGACATCGTTGCCGGCATTATGGGCTCGCTCATGTATCAGCGTGACGAGGTGACCCTGTACGTCGACATCGGGACCAACGCGGAGGTGGTCATCGGGAACAAAGACTGGATGGTCTGCGCGGCCTGCTCAGCCGGACCCGCCTTCGAGGGCGGGGGCATGAAGCTGGGTATGCGGGCCAAGCGGGGAGCGATTGAGGACTTCTCCATCGATCCGGTCACCTATGAGCCCATGGTTCTGACCATCGGGGACGAGAAACCGGTGGGGATCTGCGGCTCCGGACTGATCACCATGGTGGCCAGCCTTCTGGAGACCGGGGTAATCGACAATCAGGGCAAGTTCAATCGGGATCTGGAAACGTCCAGGATTCGCGAGGCCGAAGAGGGCATCTGGGAATACGTGGCGGTCTGGGAGGGTGAATCCGGCGTGGACAGGGACATTGTTTTGCAGGAGCCGGACATCGACAACCTCATTCGGGCCAAGGGCGCCATCTACAGCGGCTGCATGACCCTGATGAACGAGATCGGGCTCTCCCTGTCCGAGCTGGATCGCGTCCTCCTCGCCGGGGGCTTTGGCAGCTACATCGATCTGGAGAAGGCCATAACCATCGGGTTGCTTCCGGAAATGGATCCGGACCGGATCGGCTTTGTGGGCAACGGCTCGCTTATGGGGGCCAAGATGAGCTCGCTGAACAATCACATCCGGCAGAATGTGGTGGAAGTGACTAAAAAAATGACCAATTTCGAGCTTTCCGAGACCACTTCCTATATGGACAATTTCATGGCCTCGCTCTTTCTGCCTCATACGGATATGGACAAGTTCCCCAGGGTGAGCTCCCGTCTGGACGAGCGTAAGAAGCTCTTGTCCGGAGCCTGAAAAAAGCCGTGAACAGGTGCTTGTTTTGCGGTGGCTGCATTGACAATGCTGGTCTGTACAGCTACAGAGTCTGAAACTACAAGCTCTTTAGTTTTTTCTTGGAGCAAGAATTCGGGCATAAGACGAGGCAAGCAAATATTCAACAAGACCAATATGTTCTTGTTTCTTGTGGGGGAAGGGATCAAGAGCCTCGGTCTCAAACAAGCATCGGCTGTCCGGGATTGTGCTTTGCAGACAGATTTCCGCAAGGAGGTGAAAGAACCGCATAAGGACGCACTCGGCAGGCGAATGGTCGTCAATGCATCAAGAATAAGGAGTGGTTATGAGCTTTGAGATGATCAATGAGAAGTATACCGGGCCGATCATGGAAATCGAGCTGGGTAAGGGAGACAATACCGTCAAGGTTGGCGGAGAGACCTGTCTGCCCTTTTATCAGTTCGAGGGAGAAGTGACCAATAAGCCCAAGATCGCCATGGAGATCTGGGACATGGAGCCGGAAGAGTGGCCCGAGGCCTCTCGCGAGCCCTTCAAGGATGTTATTGGCGATCCCCCGGCCTGGGCCAAAAAGTGTGTCCAGGAGTACGGAGCTGATATTATCTGTCTCCATTTGCGAAGCACCGATCCCAATGAGCACGACGTGAGCGCCGAGGATGCGGTGGCCAAGGTTAAAAAGGTCAACGAGGCCATTGATGTCCCCCTGATCGTCTGGGGCACTGCCAATCCGGACAAGGACTCAGAGGTCCTGAAAAAGGTAGCGGAGGACTGTTCCGGAGAGAACCTTATCATCGGACCCATCGAGGATGTGACCCACAAGAGCATCGGCGCTGCGGTCATGGGCTACGGCCATACCGCGGTTGCCTCCTCGCCCATCGACATCAACCTGGCCAAGCAGATCAACATCCTGCTGGAGAATCTGGGCCTGCCCCTGAACAAGATCCTGGTCGATCCCACCACCGGCGGCCTGGGCTACGGCCTGGAATACAGCTATTCGGTCATGGAGCGGATCAAGCTGGCGGCCATGACCTTCGGCGACGACAAGCTGCAGCTGCCTATCATCAATTACGTGGCCTTCGACGTCTGGAAGTGCAAGGAGGCCAAGCAGCCGGTGGAAGAGGATCCCCGCCTCGGCGATCCCGAGCGCAGGGCGATCATGATGGAAACAATCGCCGCGACCACCTACCTCATGGCCGGCTCCAACGTTTTGGTCCTGCGCCATCCGGAGACCGTCCGCCTGGTCCGGCAGTACATCGATCTTCTGGTGGAGGGAGGAACCGCCCAGGAGGTGGCGCCCATCCAGAAGAACCTCTCCGAGCCGGATATCGACTATGCCTCCATGTCTCATGAGCCCGATCTGACCATCGAGGCGGCCAAGGAGGCCCCCAAGGCCGAGGCCAAGGAGGAAAAGCCCAAGGAAGAGGCCCCCAAGGAAGAGCCCAAACAGGAAGCGCCCCAGCAGGAGGCCAACGCGGAGCCCGCCGAGGAGAAGGCTGAGACGCAACCGGCCCAGGAGGAATCCAAGCAGGAATCCGAGCCCAAGGAGGCCGCGGCTGCCCAGCCTTCAGAAGAGACTGCCCAGCCGGCTGTGGACGAAAGCAAGCTCCGTGCGGAGCTCGAGGACAAGCTCCGGGGCGAGATCGAGGCCAAGCTCAGGCGCGAGATGGAGAGCAAGGCCAAGGCGGAAGCCGCCGAGGAAAGCGCCGAGCAGAAGGAGGAAAAGGCCAGGAAGGCGGCCGAGGAAAAGGCCAAGCAAGAAGCCGAGGCCAGGGAGCAGGAGAAGGAAAAGCTCAAGGCCAAGCTGGAAAAGGATGAACAGGAGATCCGGGAAAAAGTGAGAAAGGCCGGGACGGAGAAGCCCGGACAAGAGGGTCCGTCTTTTCCGGAAAAGCCGGAAGACCAGGGGCCGGAGCGCATCCTGCAGACGCTTCGCCTTATCCACAGGTGGACCGGCTAGTTCCCGAGCGGCGCAATCTTATTCCCGTGACATCATAATAAGGAGGATCTATGTCCAAGCTCGTGGCATTTGCGGCCATACAGGGCGCGTACAACGTGGTCTC
>CAYNCR010000125.1:0-8063 GCA_964395575.1 uncultured Desulfohalobiaceae bacterium | reverse complement strand
TGCCGGAGTCGCACTCCATGCGGCGCATGCACAGCTTGGGAAAGGTATCCGTGGTGGTGATGGCGCGCGCCCCATCCAGAGGGGTTGAGGCGGAACCGGCCTTGAGGTCGCGCGCTCCGCGCTTGAAGCGCTCCATCTCCAGGGGCTCGCCGATGACTCCGGTGGAAGCGGGCAGGATCTGTTCCGCCTCCAGACCCAGGCAGGAGGCGGCGTAGCGCAGGCTCTCCCGGCAGTCGGAGACGCCCTGCTCACCAGTACAGGCATTGGCCTGTCCCACGTTGATCAGAAGCCCGCGGGCGGAGGCCGAATTCTCGAGCCTTTCCCCGGCAATGAGCACAGGGGCTGCCTGAAAGACGTTTCTCGTGAAAACGCCGGCGGCGGATGCCGGGCGATCGCTGCCGATATAGGCCAGGTCGAGCCGGCTCTTGCCCCGGAATCCGGCCTCTGCGGTAGCGAAGAAGAATCCTGCGGGAGTATCCATGGTGCTTCTCAAGTGACAAGGGACCCCGGTTCCGGGTTCCCAGCTCAGGGTTCAAGGAAAGGTTTAAGGATTATGAGCACGAAATACAGTGAACACTTTCCTGGCATGCCCTGAATCCAGTTGGGCCCTGTTCCCGAATGTATGTCCAGTGCTTCACTCCGCTGACCAAATGCAGCATGGAGCATTCTGCATCCTAGCTCATGCCGCAGCACTTTTTGTACTTCTTGCCGCTGCCGCAGGGACAGGACTCGTTGCGCCCCACCTTGCGCTCCTTGCGCCTGTAGGGCTGCTTGGTGCCGGATTCCTCCTGCCCGCCTCCGGAATACTGCAGCTGATCGCTTTTGTCCTCATGCTCCAGCTCCTGCTCGGCAACTGTTTCCAGCCGGACGTGGCACAGGGCCTTGAGGGTGTTCTCCCGGATCATGTACAGGGTTTCCTGGAAAAGATTGAAGCCTTCCTTCTTGTACTCCTGCTTGGGGTCCTTCTGACCGTACCCGCGCAGTCCGATCCCCTCCTTGAGGTGATCCATGTTGAGAAGGTGTTCCTTCCAGTAACGGTCCAGGTTCTCCAGGAGGAAATAGCGCACGATCTCCTGGTAGTACTCTCCGGCATTCTCCTTGAGCTCGGCGAGAATGCGCTGAATGCCCTTTTGGGCCTCATCCCTGCTGGGCAAGCTGCTTCTGAGGTCCATGATCCGGCTCAGATTGAAGACCTCGTCCAGCTTGGTGGCCAAAACCTCGCGGGGATCCTCCTCTTCTTCTCCGTCCTCTTCGCCTCCTCCTCCGTCTTCTTCTTCTCCGTTTCCGTGGGCTTGTTCTTCTTGCCCTTGTCGTTCTCAATGGTCTCGTACATGCTGTCCAGGAGGTCGTTGATCATTTCGTCCAGCGTGGGCTCCAGGTCCTCAACCTGCATGAGCTCCCTGCGCCTGCTGTAAATGACCTCCCGCTGCTGGTTGAGCACGTCGTCGAATTCCAGGAGCTGTTTGCGGATGTCGAAGTTGTGCTTCTCCACCCGGCTCTGGGCGTTCTCGATGGCCCGGGAGATGAAGTTGTTCTCGATGGCCTGGCCCTCCTCGGCGCCCACCTTGTCCATGAAGGAGGAGATGCGGTCCGAGCCGAAGAGCCGAAGGAGGTCGTCCTCCAGGGAGAGGAAGAAGCGGGAGCTTCCCGGGTCGCCCTGCCTTCCGGAGCGTCCCCGCAGCTGATTGTCGATGCGGCGGCTCTCGTGGCGTTCCGTGCCCAGGATGTGCAGGCCTCCCAGGTCGGCCACACCCTCGCCGAGAACGATGTCCGTCCCGCGCCCCGCCATGTTCGTGGCGATGGTTACGCGCCCACGCTCTCCGGCGTTGGCCACGATCTCGGCCTCGCGTTCGTGCTGCTTGGCGTTCAGGACCTGGTGCTCCACGCCGCGTTTCCTGAGCTTGTCCGAAATGAGCTCGGACTTGTCGATGGAGGTCGTACCCACGAGCACCGGCTGGCCCTTTTGGTAGAGCCCATGAATGGACTCGGCAATGGCCTCGTATTTCTCCCGCTGGGTCCGATAGATCGCATCCGGATAGTCCGTGCGGATCATGGGCATGTGGGTGGGGATGACCGCGACGTCCAGGTTGTAGATTTCCTTGAACTCCACGGCCTCGGTATCGGCGGTTCCGGTCATCCCGGCCAGTTTGTCGTAGAGGCGGAAGAAGTTCTGGAAGGTAATCGTGGCCAGAGTCTGGTTCTCCGCCTCCACGGTTACATTTTCCTTGGCCTCCAGGGCCTGGTGCAATCCGTCGCTGAAGCGGCGGCCCGGCATGATGCGACCGGTGAACTCGTCCACGATGATGACCTGGCCGTCCCTGACGATGTAGTCCGAGTCCCGCTGGAAAAGATAATGGGCCTTGAGGGCCTGCAGGATGTGGTGCTGGTAGTGGATGTTGCGCGGCTCGAAGAGGTTCTCCAGTCCCAGTATCCGCTCGCACTTGAGCACGCCCTCGTCGGTGAACATCACCGTGCGCGCCTTCTCGTCGATAGTAAAGTCCTCATCCCGCTTGAGTTGCGGAATGATGGTGTCGATCTGCTTGTACATGGCCGTGGAGTCCTCCGCAGGACCGGAAATGATCAGCGGAGTGCGAGCCTCGTCGATGAGCACGGAGTCCACCTCGTCCACGATGGCGTAGTGCAGCTCGCCCTGGACCAGCTGGTCCGAATAGAACTTCATGTGGTCCCGCAGGTAGTCGAATCCGAACTCGTTGTTCGTGCCATAGACGATGTCCTTGGAGTAGGCCTGTTTTCGCTGCTCGTCGTCCATGTCGTGGGCGATGGAGCCCACCTCCAGGCCCAGGAAGTTGTAGATGTGGCCCATCCATTCCGCGTCTCGGCGGGCGAGGTAGTCGTTCACCGTTATCAGGTGGGAGCCCTTGCCTGTGAGGGCATTGAGCACAAGGGGCATGGTTGCCACCAGGGTCTTGCCCTCTCCGGTTTTCATCTCCGCGATCACGCCCTTGTGCAGGACAATGGCGCCCAGCAGCTGGACGTCGAAGGGCCGGAGCCCGAGCGTACGGCGCGAGGCCTCCCGAACCAGGGCGAAGACCTCGGGCAGCATATCATCAAATTCCCGACCGTTCTCAGCCTGTTCGCGATACTCGGCCATCTTCCGGGGGAAATCCTCGTCCCGAAGCTTTTCCGTCTCCGGCTCCAGCTGATTGATCCGATCCACAGTGGACCACAGCGGTTTCAAGAACCGTTCGTTTTTGCTGCCGAAGATCTTGCGTGCGATAGTGTCGAACATAGATCACGTTCCGTTATCTTACCGATTGTGTTGTGTTTTGGATTCTCGTTTCCGGATTGCATGAATCGGGAAAAGGGATAATGGCTCATCATCCCGGAAGCCTTCAACTGGCTCACTTGGCAATCCTTGTCTGCGAAACGCGTTAACGGGGAACGCTGAACCCGGAACCTTATTCAATATCCCTTCCCAGGATTCAGGATCCCATAAGGATCAAAGATCTGCTTGATACCGCGCATGAGCCGGATCTGCTCCGACCCGAGCTGCTCCTCCACATAGGGCAGCTTGGTCAGCCCCACCCCGTGCTCGCCGGACACGGTGCCCCGCAGATGCAACACGCGGCGAACCAGCTCCGAGGCAGCCCCCTGGGCCGCCTCAGTCTGCCCGAGCTCCGCGTTGTACATGAAATTGACGTGGATGTTTCCGTCGCCCAAATGACCGAAGGTCAATGCGCGGACGCCGTTATTGCGTCCCGCCTCCTGGGCCGCATCCACGGCCTGTCCCACACTGCCCCTGGGAACTGACATGTCCATGGAGAGCTTGTTCGGCCCGAGCCGAAAACTGGCCGGGCTCAGGGAGCGGCGCGCCTGCCACAGCTCCTCTTCCGCCTCCGGGCTCGAGCCGGTGGAGACCGAGCTCGGTCCGTGCTCGCGCACAACCCGTTCCAGGGTTCCGATTTCCGAATCCAGGCAGGCTTGTGAGCCGTCCAGCTTGAACAGGATAAGGCATTCCGTTGCCCCAGGCATCTCACAAGCGCCGGCGGAGCGCAAGCACTCCGCGGCCTGGCTGTCCATGAACTCCACAGCCGCCGGAAGCAGGCCGGAACGGAAGACCGCGCCCGCGGCCTCCAGCCCTGCGGCCTGATCCGCAAATCCCGCCAGGAGAGAGGCGCTCGCCTGGGGCTTGGGCAAGAGCTTGAGGGTAAGCTCCGTCATCAGGGCCAGGGTCCCCTCGGACCCAACCAGGAGGGAGGTGAGATCCAGGCCCACTGCATCCTTGTGGACACTGCCGCCGCTGCGAACCGTTCTTCCGCCGGGCAGGACCGCCTGACAGCCGAGGACGTAGTCCCCGGTTACCCCGTATTTCACAGCCCGCATTCCCCCTGCGTTGGTGGCCGCGTTCCCCCCGATGCAGGAGATGCCCACACTTGCCGGATCCGGCGGATAAAAGAGCCCGGCTTCCTCCGCCCTCGCCTGAAGGTCGCTTGTGGCCACGCCGGGCTGGACCACTGCTGTGAAATCCCGTTCATTGAGGTCCAGGATACGGTCCATGAGGAGGGTGGAGAGGACAATGCCACCGCCGCGGGGGACACAGCCACCCACGACATTGGTGGCTCGTCCCCTGGGAAAGATGGGGACTCTTTCCGCGTGGGCCCAACGGAGCAGCTCCTGGACCTGTGCCGGATTCGACGGCCGCACAACGGCCCAGGGCTGAGCGAAGAACCGGCTCGCATCCGAGCCGTAGATCCAGGTCTGTTCCTGCGGGAAAAGGGTTTGTCTTCCGGGGAGGAGCTCCCTGAGGAACCGCTGTTGCCGCTCGGTCAGCCCCTCCGTTTTCGGGAAACTCTCCTCTGATCGTTCGTCGTTCATCAAGCTCCGGATCGGTTGTTTGAATGAGACTCTAAGTTATGGGCTGATCATTTCGTGTGCCTGGCAATCTCCCTCGCGGTTTCGCGCTCCACGGTGCGCCGCTTGAGATCCTCTCTGCGGTCGTGGATTCGCTTGCCCTTGGCCAGGGCAAGCTCCACCTTGGCCAGGCCGCCCTTGAGATAGATCTTGGTGGGAACCACTGTGAGGCCCTTCTGCTCGGAACGACCCCGCCAGGCCTCGATCTCCCGCTTGTGCAGCAGGAGCTTGCGGTCCCGCTCCGGTTCGTGCCCGAAGTAGACGGCGTTTTCGTAGCGGGAGATGTGCACTCCGGTCAAAAAGGCTTCGTCCCTCTTGAAATAGACAAAGCTGTCCTTGAAGCTCACCCTGCCCGCCCGAAGGGACTTGATCTCCGAGCCGGTGAGGGAGATGCCGGCCTCCAGCGTCTCCAGAATATCAAAGATCCGCGGCACCTTCTTGTTCTGGGCCACGATCCTGTTCTGTTCGTCCTGCTTGCCCTTCTTGTCTTTTTTCTTGGCCATATGCTGATGCTGGTATTTGGTATCGGTTATTTGTGAAGAGGAAAAGAACACCCCGCGAAGGATTCTTTCCCGGCTCTTTCGAGGGCACGGCATGCGCCGAAGCTCATGCATCCCTCATAAAGCATTCAGCCTCTCCCCCTCTGTCCTCTGTCTTCCGTCCGACATCCGACGTCTGACGTCCGACGTCCGGCGTCTGACGTCCGACGTCTGGCGTCCGACGTCCGACGTCTGGCGTCCGACCTCAGGGGGCCTTCTCCAGCATGGAGGAATAGAAGAGGAGCTCCTCAGGAAAACGGTTGAACACGTTTTCCTTGACCAGCTCATTGCTCTGGGTGACCGAATCGCTCTCCAGGACTCGCTTGAGCAGATCGAAGCACTCCTCGGTGCTCAACTGGCGCATGACCTTCTTGATCACCGGAATGGACTGGGGATTGAGGCTCAGATTGTCCACCTGCATGCCCAGAAGAACGGGCAGGCAGTAGGGGTCCACTGCCATTTCTCCGCACATGCTGACCTCGATGCCCTCCCTGTGGCCGGCATCCACAACATGCTTGATGCTCCGGATCAAAGCCGGGTGCAGGGGCTGATACAAGTGCCCCACATGGCGATTGGTCCTGTCGATGCCCAGGGAATACTGGATCAGATCGTTGGTGCCGATGCTGAAGAAATCCACCTCGCGGGCGAGCAGATCCGCGACCATCACCGAGGAGGGAAGCTCGATCATGATCCCGGTGGGCATTCGCTCGTCAAAGCCGACACCCCGGATGCGGAGCTCCTGCTTGGCCTCCTCCAGGACCTCCTTGACCTCGCTCAATTCGTTCAGGCCGGAGATCATGGGATACATCATGGCGATATTGCCGTACTGGCTTGCGCGCAGGATGGCCCGGAGCTGGGTCTTGAAGATTTCGCGGTGCTTGAGGCAAAAGCGCACGGCCCGAAGTCCCAGGGCCGGATTGGCCTCCTCGAGATTCTCGAATCCCTTGCCGATCTTGTCGCCGCCCGCATCCAAAGTCCTGATGACTATTTGCTTGGGGTGCAGGATGGAGGCCAGGTCGCTGTATTCCTCTGCGAGCTGATCCTCGGAAGGGAGATTGTGGCGGTAGAGAAAGGAATACTCCGTGCGGTAGAGGCCCACACCCTCTCCGCCGTAGTCCAGAACGGCCCGGACCTCCTCGAAGAGCTCGATATTGGCCATGGTGCCGATCCGGAAGCCTTCCCTGCTCTCGCCGGGAAGCTCCCGGTGCCGCATGATCTCCCGGCGATAGTTCTCGAACTGGTACTTGAGGTTGGTATAGTGCTCCAGCTCCTCGTCGTTCGGGTCCACGACCACTTTGCCCCGGAATCCGTCCACGATCACGAAGTCGTTGTCCCGCACTGTGGCATCCACTTCAGGCACGCCCACAACTGCGGGGATCTCGAGGCTCCTGGCCATGATGGACACGTGGGAGGTCTTGCCTCCCTGGGCCGTGGCAAGGGCCATGATCTTGCTCACGTTGAGCTCCACTGTGTCCGCGGGGGTCAGATCGTGGGCAATGAGGATAACCCTGGAGGTGATGGGCTTGATGGAGGAAGAGCTCCCTGCGAGATGGCTCATCACCCGATGCGTCAAAAGCCGGATCTCGTTGGCCCGGGCCTGGAAGTATTCGTCGTCCACCTTGCTGAATCCCTTCTCCACATCGGCGACCCCCTTTTCCAGGGCCCATTCCGCGCTCAGGAGCAACTTGCGGATATAGTCCTCTGTTTTCCGGCGCAGCTTGGGGTCGCGCAGGATCATGATATGGGAGTCGAGGATCGCGGCGTGCTCGCGCTGTTCCGCCGGAACAGCGCTCTTGATCTGCTCCAGGCTCTGCAGGGCCCTGTCAAAGGCGGCTCGAAGCCTCTCAACCTCCTGCTCCACGTGATCTTCGGGGATATTCTGTACCGAGGTCAGGCAATAGTGGCCCTTGGACAGCAGATAGGCCTTTCCCACGGATACTCCGGAAGAAACCGCCACTCCGGTTAGGATTGTTCTGGCCATGCCTTCTCTGTCTCGGAAGATTCATTAGTGAAAAACCGCCGAAGCTGCTCCACGGCTTCATTCGCATCAGGCCCCGAGGCCGCCACTGTGAGCGTGGTCCCGCGCACGGCGGCCAGGCTGAGAATGTCCAGCACGCTTCTGGCGTCCGCCCTTTCTCCATCGAGCTCGAGATAGATATCGCTTTCAAAGGCATCCGCCTTGCGAGCCAATTCTGCTGCGGGACGGGCGTGCAATCCCATATCCTGACACACTGAAACGTCCAAACGGATTTCCTGTTCCTGCATAGGCACCTTATCGCTATTCGGAGTCATCTTTTTACAAAATCTTTTTGCGCAGAACCGTTTTTCGACCTCAGCCGCAAATGTCCAAGCGCATTCTCGGAGTATCGGGATTGATCCTATCTCGTCGCCGAGCCCATCCCACCCATTCGGTTGGGCTGATACACCAGGACGCTGCGATGCGGGGCGTATTCCCTCCTATACATTGTGCATGCTGCAGGGGCGAGCCCTCGAGCTCAATCGAGTTATACTTGCACAGTCTTGCTTTTCTGACAACTCGGCAATCGAACAGTTTTCGTTACTAAAAACGCCGCTCTCGAAGCCAATACGTTCGGCGAATTGAAAAATATCTGCATAAGCCCGGCAAAATCGGGAACGCCATCGTCTCAGAAA
>CAYNCR010000124.1:0-8156 GCA_964395575.1 uncultured Desulfohalobiaceae bacterium | reverse complement strand
AGGTGGAATTGATTCCCTCCAGTCATCATGATTCACACCATTTGAATCCTGCTTCACCGGAAGTGATCCGGGAATGTCGATGAGGTGTTGCGTATCCCATCATGTGAAACCCGGGATGAAACCTGCGCTTCAGCGTCCACCCGCCTTCGCCTCGCGACATTTTCATGCTTGGTTGTGCCCGGGTTCGCCCGGGAATGAGGGTTGTATTTGACCGGCACCAAACATAGGGCGAAAGCTTGTATGGCGTCAAATACCGAGGTCCTGCGTGCGTGAACCATTTGGCTCTGGATCGCATGAATGGGGCATACCTTGTCGCGACTGGCGAGCGGCCTATTGGTCTCCACGAAGTTCCCTATCCATTCCAAGAAGGAGAGCGAAATGCCCTTGGAGCTCCTAGAAATTTTCGGGAGCTCCGAACATTTTTGGGGGTTGTTATTGATTAATCAACTTGACTGTTGAGTCCTCAACTTGACAATATGGAATCTTCGTGTACTGTAATAAGCGAATAGTTGATTTCAAGTATACTTCAAGAGCATGTTGGTTGGCGCAACTACGCAATAGTTGTTAATTATTTTAAACTGTTGATCTTGATAGTAAGGAAAAAAGTTAAATAATCAATGACTGAATATAGATATTTTTTTTCTAGAAATCGTTCTGTCAGCGTGAATGAACATGGGAACCGAGTAAAAGCAAGGAACTAAGTGGATTGCTGTTATGAGTGAACAAGAGAGCACGATTGCTTGCGAGAATGTCTGGAAGATTTTCGGCGAACTGCCCAAGGACCTTGACTCCGTGATCCAAAGCATTGAAAGCTCGGACCTCAACAAGGAAGAAATACTTGAAAAATACGGACTCACGGTCGGGGTCCACAATGCCAACTTTCAGGTTCAAAAGGGGGAGGTCTTCGTGATCATGGGCCTCTCCGGCAGCGGCAAATCCACGCTGCTGCGCTGCATTAATCGCCTGGTCACCCCCACAAGGGGCCAGGTCAAAGTTGGCAATCAGGACGTGGCCCAGATGAGCGGCAAGGAGCTTCGCAAGCTCTGCAGGGAGCGGATGGGCATGGTATTCCAGAACTTTGCCCTGGTTCCCAAGCGAACCGTGCTCCAGAATGTGACCCTCGGGCTGGAAATCCAGGGCCTGGAGAAGGAGGAGAGGCTGGAAAAGGCCCGAAGCGCTCTCAAGATGGTGGGGCTGTTGGGCTGGGAGTCGAAATACTGCCATGAGCTTTCCGGAGGGATGCAGCAGCGTGTGGGTCTGGCCCGGGCCCTGGCCGGCGATCCGGAGATCCTGCTCATGGACGAGGCCTTCAGCGCCCTGGACCCCCTGATCCGCAAGCAGATGCAGGACGAGTTCCTCAAGCTAGTGGGCTCCATGGACAAGACCATTGTCTTCATTACCCACGACCTGGACGAGGGGCTCAAGCTCGGGGACCGCATCGCGGTGATGAAGGACGGCCGCATCGTGCAGATCGGAACCCCGGAAGAGATCGTGATGACCCCGGCGGACGACTACGTGGCCGAGTTCGTCAGCGCCATTTCCCGAACCCGCAGGGACACGGCCCGCAACGTCATGGTCGATCCGGGGGAATGGACCTGTTCCCTGAACGAGGACTCGAGCCAGTTGCTGGAGCGCATGCGCCGGGAAGATAAGATGGGGCTCCTGGTGACGGATTCGGATGAACGCCTTCAGGGAGCCCTTTTGCGGGATGACCTTCGCGAGGCAACGGAAAATGGCGATAACCGGGTCGAGTCCCTGGAGAACCATTTGAGCTCTGAGTATGTGGTCGTGGATATCGATACGGCCATGGACGAGCTGGTCAAGAAAGCCGCGGAGAGCAAGCTGCCTCTGGTGGTGCTCAACCGCAAGCAGGGGATTGTCGGAGTCATTCCCAGGAGCAACCTGTTGCAGGATCTTTCGGAGATGATCTAGATGCCAGGCAGAGAATAGAATTTCCGCTCCCCGTTCAGGGAGCGGATATGGGCAAATACAGGAAAACAAAGGAGGTTTCCATGACAAAACGAATGCTGCAGGTATGCGCCGTGCTGGCGCTGTTGGTGGTCTTTGTTCTGGCCGGTCCGGTCCAGGCGGAGCAGAAGCAGGTCAAGTTCGGCTCGGTGAACTGGCCCGGAGTTACGGTCAAGACCCATGTGGTGAGTGAGATTGCCACGGCTTTGGGCTACCAGACCCAGATCAACCAGCTGCAGGTGCCCGCGACCTTCAAGGCCCTGTCCATGGGACAGCTGGATGTGTTTATGGGTACCTGGCTTCCCACGCAGAAAAACTATGTGGATCCCTATCTGGAAGACGACAAGATGGTCCTTCTCACCGAGAACCTGTCCGAGACCAAGTACAAGAATGCCGTGCCCAAGTATGTCTGGGATGCCGGGGTCCACTCCATGGAGGATCTGAGCAAGCCGGAGTTCCAGGAGAAATTCGACCGCAACGGCGACGGCACCCCCGAGTTCTACGGCATTGAGCCCGGCAACGACGGGAACAAGGTCATCATCGACGCCATCAACAACGACACCTACAGCCTGGGTGAATGGGACCTCGTGCCCAGCAGCACATCCGGAATGCTCTCTCAGGTGAAGAAGGCGGCCAAGAACAAGGAATGGATCGTTTTCCTGGGCTGGGAGCCGCACTGGATGAACCTGGAGTGGGATCTGAAGTACCTCAAGGATCCCAAGCACATCTGGGGCGAGCCGGGATCGACCAGGGTGCTCACTGGCGTTCGCACTGGCTTGCAGGATGATGCGCCCAACCTGACCAAGATGCTGGAGCAGATCAAGATCGAGCCGGATTGGCAGAGCGCCTGGATCAAGGGGTACTCCCAAGAGGGTAAGGCCCCGGACAGGGTTGCCCGTGACTGGATCGCCGCGAACAAGGATATCGTCAAGGACTGGGTGGACGGCGTCACCACCCGGGACGGCAGCCAGGATGCGGCTTCCGTCATCGACGAGGCCTTCTAGAGCTCCTTTCTCTTGCAGAAAAAAACTTGAGCCAGTGCGCGGGGCGGCCGCGCACAGACAGAGATTGCGCAGATCCGCAGCGGGGCGGGTTCCGATGGACCCGTCCCGGGGCGGAACGCCGAACGAGCCCGGCGTTTGCGATCTAAACCCTAACGCAGGAGGGACACGGTGAGTCCGACGAGCGCCTATAACAAGCTCTTGGAACTCTTGGGAACGAAGATACCGCTCGGGGACTGGATCGAGCAGTTCATCGACTTCTTCACCGCCAATTTCGCCTGGCTCCTCAACGGAATATCCCAGATCATCCTCTTTGTCGCCAACAATCTGTCCAACATGCTCACCTCCCTGCCGGCACTCCTTTTCATGGTGCTCATCGGCTGCCTGATGGGGTACGTCCGCAACTGGAAGTACGGCTTGCTTACCGGGCTGGCCTTTCTGTTGATGTTCAATCTGGGCCTTTGGGAGGAGACCATGCTCACCCTGGCCCTGGTGCTGACCGCCGCCTTCCTGGCTTTGCTTGTGGGCATTCCGGTGGGCATTATCGCCGCGCACAATCGCATCGTATACGTGCTTGTGCGACCAGTGCTGGACTTCATGCAGACAATTCCGCCCTTTGTCTATCTCATCCCGGCAATGATGTTCTTCGGACTGGGGCGCGTGCCGGCGGTTGTGGCCACGTTCATCTTCGCCTCCCCGCCGGCGGTCCGGCTGACCTATCTGGGATTCCGGGAGGTTCCCCAGGAGCTTCTGGAGGCGGGACACGCCTTTGGGGCAAACTGGTGGCAGATGCTCTTCAAGATCGAGCTTCCCGCGGCCCTATCCTCCCTGAAGATGGGCGTGAACCAGACCATCATGATGTCCCTGTCCATGATCGTGGTTGCGGCCATGATCGGGGCCAAGGGATTGGGCCAGACAGTCCTGCGCTCGCTGTCCTGGATCGATCCGGGCCTCGGTTTCGAGGCGGGCCTGGGCATCGTGTTTATCGCCATCGTGGTGGACCGCCTGGTTACGGAATAGGCTGCCCGTCGACCCGCCTCCAGTCCGGCGAGCTGTCCGGGCTGGGGGAATCGACGGGGTTTGCTCCGCCCCGCACGCAGTGGCCCGTCGCGAAGGTGACCTCCAGAACAGCCTCCCCATCGGCTTCCATATTCCGGCTCCCTCGCCCCAAACCCAAGTTGGATTCTCGCATCCCGGCTGCCCAGGTGTCCTGTCCGGGTTGAACCGGAAATGAAAAGTGCGGCGAAGGAGCCAAAAAAATGCCGGCCCGCCCCTTTCGGGGCGAGCCGGCATTTTCGCGTTCGGTGGCGGCTGATCGGCTAGATGCAGCCCAGGCACCTCTTGTAGAGCCATTCATAGCCCTGCTTGTCCATGTCCCTGGCGTTGCCGCAGTTCTGGGGATCGTTCAGCGCAGCCTCGGCCAGCTGCGGGACCTCGTCCTCGCTGACCCCGAGATCGGCCAGGGAGGGGATACCGATGTCCTCGGCCAGGTCGTAGATCGCCTGGGCGCCGAGGAGGCAGGCATCGCGGTCGGAGAGTCCGCCGACCTCAACACCCAGGGCCTCGGCGATGCGCCGGAACTTGCCGGGATTGCCGATCCAGTTGTACTCCATGAAGGACCCCAGGGTTGCGCCCACAGCCGGGCCGTGGTGAAGCTCCGGCTTGATGCCGCCCAGGGTCTGGGTCAGGGCGTGGATGGCGCCGGCGCTGTCTGAGCCATAGGCAATGCCCGCAAGATGGGCGGACATGGCCATGCCGTAGCGGGCCTCGATGTCCTGGCCGTTGCCCACGGCGCGACGCAGATACTGGGCCCCGTATTCGATGGCCAGCAGGGCCGCTGCGTCCGTCTGGGGCTGGGCCCAGTGGCAGGTGTAGCATTCGATGGCGTGGCAAAGGGCGTCCATGCCGGTCCCAGCGGTGATATAGGGCGGCATGGACACGTGGAGGCGCGGATCGACGATGGCGATGTGCGGGGAAAGCAGGGGGCCGCCCACGTTGAACTTGAACTTGCGGGCCGGATCGGTGATCACCGCCCAGACCGTGATCTCACTGCCGGTGCCTGCGGTTGTGGGCACTGTGATGAGGGGGGCGATGCGGCGCTCGAGATCCCGTTTTTCCGCTTCCCAGTCCAGGACTGAGCCCTCGTGGGTGGCTTCCACGCCCACGCCCTTGGCCGTGTCCATGGAGCTGCCCCCGCCGAGGCCGATCAGGCCGTCGCAGCCGTTGTCCGTGTACACCTGGGTGGCGCTGCCCACGGTTTCCACATAGGGGTTGGGCACGACCTGGTCGAAGACGGCATAGGAGTAGCCGCCCTGCTCCAGGATGGCGGTCACGTGATCCAGCAGACCGGCATTCACCACGCCTGGGTCGGTCACGATCAGGGGCTTCTTCACACCGAGCTCTGCGAGGGATTCCGGCAGGGACTGAAGCGCGTCCACCCCGTGCTTGGACTTGGTGATGCACTGATGCTCCCGGGTCTTGTAATAGTTATCCATGGCTTGTGCCTCCTTGCTGGTTTTTTGTGTTGCGTGTCTATTCCGAAGCGCTCAATGTGAAGCGCGGATCGCCGCTGATGCCAAGGCGCTGCAGGGTGTCCTCTCTGGGACGGCCCTCTTCATCCCAGCCGCGCAGGGCGTAGTAGTCGGAGCGCATGTGCTGCATCTCCTCCTCGGTGATGCGGTGTCCCTTGTACGGGCCGCTGGGCAGGGGCTCCTTGACGAAGCGCCTGGGGAGGGTGTCCTGGCTGGGGTCGATGCCCTCCCGCAGATTGAAAAGACGGGTCAGGTTCCAGATCCGCTCCCCGACGCGGTCGAAGGAGGATGCCTCAAGCTCGAGGCCTGCAGCGGCGTTGGCCAGCTTGGCGTAGGTTTCGGGCTGAACGCCCATCCCGCCGAAGTCGCACTTGACCAGGGTGTCCGTCCCGGCCAGATTGTCCTGCATGGCAATGAGGATCCGCGCCTTGCCCTCGATCTCCGTGGCCTTGACCTGCCGGCCTTCCCACTCCCCCTCGGTAACTTCCAAGGGAGCGGGCAGTCCGCGCTGATGGCAGCCGCCGCGATCCGCGGTCATGTAGGCCAGGCCTGTTCCCGGGGCTCCGCGCGGTCCCCAGGCAGGGGATTCCAGCCCCTTGACGTGGTTGGCGAAGTCCAGGCTCTCCGGGCCCATTTGTTCCGAGGCCCGGCGCACCCCCTGGGCCAGGAGCTCTCCGAGCTCGCCTTGCCTGTGGGCGATTGCACGGAGGAGGTGCTCAGCCGCCTCCACGTTGCCGAATTCGAGGTCTATTCCCTCCGGGGCCTGGACCAGGCCCTTTTGCGCGGCCTCGATGGCGAAGCCGATCACGCCTCCGGTGGACATGCTGTCCAGGCCCAGGCGGTCGCAGAGCTTGACCAGATGGGCCACGGAGCGGATATCGCTGATTGCGAGATTGGAGCCGATGAGCGCCGCGGACTCGTATTCCACGATGTCCGTGATCGTGCCGGCGTAGCGGCCCGAGCGGACGGCCCCGATCTTGCTGCAGCGGATGGGGCAGCCCATGCAGGCCGCGCTCTTGAGCCAGAGGTGCTGGGACTGGGCGGACTCGTCGATCTTGTCCGCCTCCTCGTAGGTGCCGTCGGAGAAGTTGCGGCTGGGCAGGAGCCCGGTCTCGTTGGCAAAGCCGACAGCGTTGGCTGTGCCGGAGTCGATCAGGGCCTGGATGTCCTCGGAGGCGTCCAGCTCGGCCTGGGCGTCCCGGACGGCCTCGTGGAATGCCTGTGGGTCGCGCATCGCAATCTTGCCGCTGCCCCGGGCGGTCACGGCCTTGAGGTTCTTGGAGCCCATCACCGCGCCCGCACCGCCTCGGCCGGCCTGGCGGTTGTATTCACAGCTCACCAGCCCGAAGCGGACCAGGTTCTCCCCGGCCTGGCCGATGGAGAGAACGGCCACAGAGGGGTCGTTTCGTTCAGACTTGATCGCCGCGTTGGTCTCAAGGGCGTCCAGGCCCCAGAGGTGCTTTGCCGGCTCGATGCGGATCTCCCCGTCCTCGATGCGGAGGGAGCACGGCTCACTGGCCTTGCCGGTGACAATGATCCCGTCGTATCCGGCATACTTCATTTCCGGTGCGAAAAAGCCCCCGAAATAGGAATCCAGGAAGGTGTGGGTCAGCGGGGACTTGGTCACGATGCAGCCGCGCATGGCCGGTGCCAGGGTGCCGGTGAGCGGCCCGGACAGGACCATGAAGACGTTGTCTGCGTCGAGGGGGTCGGTCCCGGCGGGCAACAGGTCGTAGAGCAGCTTGGCCCCGAAGCCCTTGCCCCCCACATAGTCCCGCACGAGCCAGTCCGGCAGGGGAAGGTTCCGGATCTCGCCGCTGCTGAGGTCCACATGCAGAAATTGTCCCGTGTATCCGTAGCTCATGTTTGCCTCCCGGGGATGGTTTCCAGCGCATGGGTGGGGCAGGCCCTGACGCACTCCGGATCGCCGCTGCACAGATCGCACTTGACGGCCTTGTTCAGGTCGGGGTCGAGAAAGATGACCCCCCGGGGACAGTATTTGGCGCATCTGCCGCAGCCGATGCATGTGTCGTGATCCACTTCCCTTGCCCCGGTCTCTTCGTTGAGGCTTATGGCTCCGACAGGACACACATTTTGGCAATACGGGTTGGAGCATTGTTCGCAGACAATGGGCTCATGGACAAGGTTTTCCCAAAAGGCTCGGATTCCGAGCACGGAACGTCTGGGATTGTAACCGCCGCAAATGTGCTGCGAACAGACAAGTTGACAAACTTTACATCCAGTACAGCGGTCAAAGTGCGTTATTATTGAGGTCGAAATAAGCAGAACCTCCTATTTTATTGAAATAAAACGCATTCGATGCAAAAAAATCGACAAAAGAAGCAATGATACTCTAGCAAACAAAATCATTGTGTCAATACACTCATGAAATTTTGTTGTTGATTAAACAATAGAAAAAGAAAGGAAAAAGGAGGAATGCAAAAAGGAAGGAATGGGAGGGAGGAAACTCGTGTTTGACCATAAAGGGCCGTCTCCCTACGGACACGAGTTCCAGCTTTTCTCTTGAAAAAAAGAAGAGCAGGCCAATGAAGGGATTGTGTTATGTTGTTTTGTTAGGGGATGAAAACGAGCTAGAAGTCATGGGAGTCGAGATTGCGCAGGATCTTGTTCTGGATGCGCCGCAAGTGCTCGACGT
>CAYNCR010000123.1:0-8183 GCA_964395575.1 uncultured Desulfohalobiaceae bacterium | reverse complement strand
GCCACGTGTTTGTGGAGAACCACCGGTGTCTCGCGGGCATGAGTCGCTCAGCGTGCGCCCTTCCCTGCACTGGACACCGAGATGAAACACGGGCATCAGCGCAATCCCCGACTCCCCGCGCACCATTTTCATGCTTGGTTGTGCCCGGGTCACCCCGAGAATAAAGGTTGTATGAATAGGGGAGCGTTACTATGAGTCTGTCAACTCAGCCCGGATTTACGTAGGGGATGCCTAACGTAAATCCGGGCTGAGCTCGTATCTCGGGATATGGTTGGCAAACTCGTTCTAGTGTCCTCTTCCGATAGGGCCTGATCGTTCAAGTGCTGCAGGTTACGCTTGCCTGGTTGTGATTGTTGACCTGCAATTATTCTAGGAGCATAATTGTTTTGCAATAATGCATAGCTCACAGAATCAAATCCCCGCATCCAATGAGGCGGTCCTATGACCAAGAACCCCTTTTCCCTGGGCAATATCGACGTCCCCCTGTGCGACAGAAAAACCGAGCTCGAGGCCATGGCCCGCCACGGTGAAAACGGACAGAACGTCCTCCTCTACGGGTCCAGAAGAACGGGGAAGACCATGCTCGTGCAGGAGGCGCAGCGCCGGCTCGCCCACAAGGGCTTCATCGTCGTGCTCTGCGACCTCTTCGGGGTGACCTCTATCGAGGATATATCCGCGCGCATTTGTCGGGCTCTGTTCCGAATAACCCACGAGCGGGACCGGATCCACAGAAAGGCGATCCGCGCTCTGACCACGTTCAGGCCGACCATGAGGCCCACCGCCGACGGCATGGGGCTTTCCGTCTCCGTGGAGAAGACCTCCTCCGAAATGGGAGTGGACAACCTGGAAAGGACCCTGGGCGACCTGGCGTCCTTCGTGGAAAAGACAGGCGAGGACATCAACATCGTTTTCGACGAGTTCCAGGAGATCACCGAAGTGGAGAAAGGGGTGCGGATCCAGGGCGTCATGCGCAAGCACATTCAGGGCATGCCGGCCTCCTTCTTCTTCGTGGGCACCCGCAAGAGAATCCTGAGCGAGATGTTCCACGACCGCGGAAAGCCCTTCTTCCAGAGCACGTTCGATTACGAGCTGGGCGGCCTCCCGGGTGAGGAGTGCACTGCGTATGTCACGGATCGGTTCCGCCAGGGAGGGAAACCCATCGCCCAAGGAGATGCAGGGCTCGTCTGCAGACTCGTTTCCGGCAACCCCTATTACATGCAGAAGCTCTGCCATATCCTCTTCGACGAGGTCGGGGACAGGGTCGAGGGCGAGGAAAGCGTGTACAGCGCCTTCCGCCAGCTGCTGGAATCGGAGCGGGGTTTTCTCGAGGCCACCATCAACCAGCTCGCCCCGAAGCAGAGGAGCCTGATCACCGCCCTGGCCAGGGAGAGGACCTCCAGCATCTATGCGAGCGAGTATATCAAGAGGCACAGCCTGGGATCCGTGGGGGGGGTGCAGCAAAACGTGCACACCCTCACCAAGAACGACCTCATCGCTCGCGAAGACGGTGTCTGGCGCGTCACGGACCCGATCCTGGAGGCCTGGCTCAAGGAAGGATCCGTTCTGTCCTAGCCGACTTGCCTATCCGGAAGATCCTGTGAATCCTGTCTGCCACGTTCCGTTGCGCTTCAGGCGGCAGGGAGATAGTCCCGCTCCCGTTTGTGGCCATGGCGGTGCAGATAGGCCAGAGCCTCGTCACGACCGTGCCAAGTACCCACATAGGAGAGGCAGAACGCCTGTCCGGGAAGGGGCAGCTCCCTTGGAGGGAGCACAGGCCTGTTTCGGACCAGTCGCCCGACCTTTTTCGGATCGCTGTCGATGAAGGCCCGCACGCGGACTCCCTGCCGCTCCAGAAGGGCGACCCTTCTGCGGGCCAAGCGGCCGGCGCCGAGGATGTGGACAAAGGGGTGGAAGGGGTTGTTCTCCCGCAGCCAGCGGGCCAGGTAGGGGGCCTTGACCGCGTGGAAGGCCCAGCGGTCAAGGCGCCGGTCCGTCCGGGAAAGGCGGTCCGGGGGATCGTTCCAGACCAGGAGCTCGCGGTCCAGCTTGGCCATGGCCACCCCGTGCTCCATCCAGCGCAACAGGAGCTCGTAGTCCTCGGGAAAGGGGCCCTGCCTGTATCCACCCAGGCGGATGGGAAGCTCGGCCCGGAACATGATGGAGGGATGGGCGAAGGGGGATTCCACGAAACGGTTGGCGCGGATGGATTCAGGCTCCAGCAGCTCGTTCAGCCAATCCACGTGCAGGGCGTAGCCCCTGTTTGCCTCGCGCTCCCCGCCGTAGATCACCCGGCAGCCGACCAGGCCGATGCCGGGGTGCTCCTCGAGGTAGCGGGCCTGCTGCTCCAGCCGTTGGGGAAGGCTCGCGTCGTCCGCGTCCATGCGAGCGATGTAGCGGCCGCGGGCCTCCTCGAGCCCGGCGTTAAGCGCCGAAGCGATGCCCCCGTGGGGCAGGAGAAGGGGAATGATCCGCCGGTCCGCTCCAGCAAAGCGCTGGAGGATGCGCGGTGTTTCGTCCGTGGAGCCGTCGTCCACGGCGAGGACCTCGAAGTCCTCGCAAGTCTGGTTGAGCAGGCTCTCCATTGCCTGCGGAAGAGTGGCGGCGGCGTTGTAGCAGGGAAGCACCACGGAGATCGCAGGACGGTTCATGGGGGCTCGCTTTGTCTGTGTCGTGGCGCGGTTCAGCAATCGAAAAGGCTCAGCTTCCTCTTCGGGGTCCGTGTCTTCGTCTGCCGTGTCTGTGTCCTTTCCGGGTTGGCGTCGCAGAGGTCCCCGGACAGATCCGGATTCTTGCAGGCGCAGATCGCCACATTCATGCCGCTGCGACGGGCCTGTTCCAGAAAGCGCTCGTGTCCCTTCCGCCGCAGGGAAAGCGGAACCAGCTTGCTCCAGGCGTTGCCGTCCGGGCGATGCCACTCCCCGCTCCGGAAGCAGCCGGAGAGGAGCTGGAACTGCGTATCCGGCAGCTCCTCGCGCAGGCGCTGTAGCACACCGGGGCGGAGCTGGAGGTAGCTCAAGGAGATGCGGGAGACGCCGTGTTCCCCGAGCAAGTGCATCAAGTGGGAAACGGTGTCCGCGTCGTCGCTCACGAAGGGGATCACCGGATCCACGCGGACGCTCACCGAGGCCCCGGCCCGCCGCAGCTCCCGGATGGCCTCCAGGCGCTCGGGGATGGGGGCGGTGCCGGGCTCGAAGTGCTGGCGGTAGTCCTCGAAGGGGCTGACCAGTCCGATCCGCGCCCGGACCTGGCCCGGATACTCCGCGAAGAGCCGGATGAACGAGGCCGGAATTTGCCCCTTGGTCAAAAAGGAGATGGTTACCCCGCGCCGGAGCAGGATTTCCATGCTGCTGTACGCGGTCTCCAGGATGTCCGGATGGGGCTGGAAGCAGTCCGAGGCGGTGTTGAAGGCCACTACCGGTATCTCCCTGCGCCTTTTGGGGTTGTCCAGATCTCGCTCCAGGGCTTCCGGCACATTGCGGTAGTAGTACACCGTGCCCTTGTCCGGGGCGCTCGAGTAGCCGCGGGCGTAGCAGTAGATACATGAGTGCAGGCACCCCCGGGTCAGGTTGAGCACCTGGTGCCGGCGCAGGCAGCCGAAGTCCGCCCGCTTCAGGGGGCCGGTGCGTTTGTCCGCGGGAAGGACGAGCATAACCGCGATCCTGGTTCCGTGGTGTCGGATCCTGTCCAGTGAATTGCCTCAACAGGCCTGTCTTCAGAGACTATCAGCCGCCCCGAGGCGGGGCAACAGCCGAAAAAAGCCCCGGCCTCCTTTGCGGAAACCGGGGCGATTCATTTCCTCGGAAGAGGATTTAGGCTTTACTTCGCGGCCTGCCTGGCCTTTCGCTGCCACTCCATCCACTGCTCCTTGTGGTCGCGGATCCACTGGGTTGCGTGGCGCTCGATGTCCTCCTGGTCGTCCTCGCCTTTGTACATCTTGTCGTTTTGCGCGGAGATGTCGTCCATGGGGATGGACATGATCTCGAAGAGCTTCTTGGCTGCGGGATTAGCCTCCAGGAAATCGTCGTTGGCCACGACACGGATGTCGTTGGCCGGAAAGCCCATCTTGCACGGATCGGTGACCAACCCCTCCAGGCCGCTTGCCACCATGGCGTCCTCCAGGCCCTCCTGGCCGGGAGTGGGCTTGGTGAAAGGCACGTTGATCCACATCACGTCCTCGCCAGGAACCAGCTCGTTTACGGTCCAGTTCGGGGTCCAGGTGTGATAGACGACGGGCTGGCCATTCCTGTGCTTGGACACGGCGTCGGCCATGCTCGCGGAATAGGCGGCATTGATGGTGTCCACGTCCTTGTGGAGATCGTAGTAGTCCATGTGGTGGCTGGTGACCACTTCACAGCCCCATCCCGGAGGGCAGGAGACCAGCTCGGCCTTGCCGTCGTCGTCGGAGTCGAAGGCCTTTCTCACCTCATCGCGCTTGAAGTCTTCCAGAGAGGTGATGTCGTATTTCTCCACGGCGGACTTGGAGGCGAGATAGCCCTGGATTGCCCCCTGCTTGACCACATAGCCCACCTTGCTCGCCTTCTCCTTAAAGTTGTCCGGAATCTGCTCGTTGTGCAGCGGGAACCAGCCGTTGGCCCAGTAGTCGATGTCTCCCTGGGTGACGGATTCGTAGAAAATGGGGTTGGACAGGTCCTTGAACTTTTCCACCTCGTAGCCCAGGTGCTCCAGGCCGCGGCTGTAGATGGCCTCCAGGATGAACCCCGTGGTCCAGGTGGCGCGGGCGGGCTTCACACTCACGCCCTCGCCGGGGAAGCTCTGGAACTGGTTGGCGAATTCGACCTGGAAATCCTTGGCGGACGCGCTTCCGCAGAGAAGCCCCAGGAGCAGAAAAGACGCGAGAATGAGCTTGCAGGTGGTTTTCAGTGGGTTCATAGCTCCTCCTGTCTTTGAGATTGTCCGATTCCCCCTGTTGCAGGGCGCATCCCCTGACCCGCGAGTCCTTGGATCCGCCGGACAGGGGATGAACCGGGATTCCTCTCGCTCTCCGAACAAGGAGAGAAAGAGCAACTAAGTTGATTTTAGATATAAATATAAACATATGCGGATTTCTTTGCACTGTCAAGGCACGTTTTCAATATGCAGAATAAAGATGTTTATTTCCGTGAAGGAGCCGTCCTATGAAGGGTCAGGCGATAGGCGGTGGACGATGAAGTCAAAGAGTAGGGAACAGGATTCAGGAATCGGAGATGGCAGGAACTGTCGAAATCATGGGTGTACAGTCTGTGCCGCAACTGCCCCAAGTCGCAAGAATATGGTCAGGATATGAGAGATATGACCGAAAAGGGAGCGTGGAAGGTGGGATCCGTGCCCCTGGTTACGGAATACGTGGAATGACGGCACCGTGGGTGTGCCCGGGTTATGCCACTGGCCTGCCCGGGCACATAACGGTAGGGGGAGTGGAGAAACGCGGTATCTTACTCGGAGCTGATTTTCTCCAGGAGCTCGAGGAGCTGCATGTTGACGCTGTAGCCCTGGTAGCGGATCCGCCCGCCGGGATCGATGAGATACAGGGTGGGAACGCCGCGAATGCTGTATTTCTTGGAGATACGGCTTCCCCGGTCGAACCCGATGGGGAAGTCGAGCCCGTGCTTGTCCCGGAAACTGGCTGCTCGCGAGCGGGTGTCGTTCCATCCCGCGTTGATCCCCAGCACCGAGAGATCGCTTGGGCTATAGTCCGAGCGGAGCTGGTCCACTTCGGGCATGGTCTGCCTGCAGCTGGGGCACCACGTGGTCCAGAAGATAAGGAGCAAGTGACGTCCATCTGCTGTCAGCTCCTGCAGGCTCACCTGATCTCCCTCCAGGGTCTCCAGCTCGAAGGAGGGGGCCTTCTCCGAAGCGGTGGCAACCGGATGCACCGCCGCCGCGAGGAGAAGGAGGCAGCAGAGAATGGGAAACATTTTCCGTAGCATGGTTGTTGTTCCTTTTTGGAGTTTTCGGAAGTTGGCCGAGAGGCCGGTTTATCTTCAGTCCGGCCGGGGGCGGCGCCTTGTTTCCTGCCGCGCTGTCCGTTTTAGAGCATGACCTGACCCGCAAGGACAAGATAGTATTCGCCCAGCAAAATCATGATCAGCCCCAGGCCCTTTTTGAGATTGTTCATCCAGTTGCCCGGCCTGGGCAGGGCCGTGAGCACGCCGGAAAAGGTGCCCACGACCAAGAGGAGCAGCCCCAGCCCCAGGGAGAAGGCGAAAAGGAGCGACCCTCCCCAGAGCACGTCCTGGGTCGTGGCCACGTAGGTCAGCACCACACCCAGCACCGGAGCTGTGCAGGGCGAGGCGACGACACCCGAGGCCGCACCGAGGGTGAGGGCGCCGAAAAATCCCTGCCTGTCCCTGCCGCCGGAGCCGCTCTGCCCGGATAAAAGGGGAAGGGGGATAACCTCGAGAATGTTCAGACCCAGGAAAATGAAGACATTGGCCACGGCGATCCGGGCCCAGGGAGAGCTGGCGATTCCGCCGAAAAGGCTCCCGGTCAGGGCGGCGGCCATGCCCAGCGCTGTATAGACCATCGCCAGCCCCAGGACATAGGCCAGGGACATGAAAAAGGCTTTAGTGCGGGTCTGCTCCCCGATGCTGCGCGAGCCGATATAGGTGGCGACTATGGGCAGCAGGGGATAAACGCAGGGGGAGAGGCTGGCCAAAACGCCGCCTCCAAAGCAGATTCCGGCGGAAAAGAGCAGGGAGCTCCCCAGTGTCCCCTCCAGGGCTGCGGCCAGATTGATCATGGAGTGTGTTCACCTGTTCTCGAGTGTTTATATGAAAATGTGTTTAACGTGCTGATTTATTGGGTGATTACCCGCGAGGCAACAGCGGGTGGAGCGCTTCGCCGGGTTTCATAATAAACCTTGGCCTTGTCGGAACCGCATAAGTTGAAATTGAGTCCGCTCCAGAGGGAAGACCCATCAATTGCATCACGCTTCAAAGGACGAGAGATCGCAAATGTCGATGAAGGTGTCGCCTGTCCCATCATGTGAAACCCGGGATGAAACCCGCGCTTCAGCGTCCACCCGCAATTGCCTCGCATTTTCATGCTTGGTTGTGCCCGAGTCGGCCCGGGAATGAGGGTTTTATGAATCAGAGGTGGCTTCTGCCCATGTCCGAGATGATGGCTTCAAGATCCTTGCCCTCCTGGGCCTCCAGGGACTCGCGGGCCCGCTCCAGCTGTTGCCGTGTCCCGGGCTCATCGAGCTGCGACGGCGAGCTCAGGCCTCCGGCCCGGCGGCCGAGCCGGTAAAGCAGCCTCTCTTCCCGGGAGCGATCGAGGTATTCGTCGATCACCCGGAGCATGGCCTCCTTGTCATCGGGGAGGCGGCCCTGGACCTCCTGGAGCAGGTTCATGACGTGATCCGAGGCGAGCTCCGCGGTGGTTTCCCGCAGGGATTCCACAAGGAGCCGGATTTCGGAAATCACGTCGTCGTCGTCCAGAGGGGTGAACTCGCCCCGTTTGCGCATGGCGTCCAGCTCAGTGCCGGGCATGATCTGCAGGGTGCGCAGACGGATGAAGTGCGGATCGATGGCATCGAGCACGCGCGCGGTTTCCAGGGCGTGCTCGCGGGACAGCTCCCTGCCTCCCAGGCCTGGCATAATGTACTCGGACAAGGTGAAGCCGGCCCGTACGGCCATTCGGCCCGCCTCGATATGCTGCGAGGAGCTCGTGCCCTTGTTGATCAGGCGCAGCACCTCGTCCGATCCGCTCTCCATGCCGATGTGCAGGCGATCCAGGCCGGCGGTGCGCAGCCGCTGGAGCTCCTGTTCGCTCTTGCGGACGACCGTGCTGCTCCGGGCGTACATGGTTACCCGCCGCACCTGGGGGACCTCGCTGCGCAGCGTCGCCAGGGCCTCTTCCAGCACATCCGTCTTGAGGATCAGGCTGTTCGCGTCCTGGATAAAGACCGTCCCGTCCCCTTGGACCGCCCAAAAGGCGAGCTGCTTGTACTGCTCGCTCCAGTCCCCGCTTTTGAGAATGCGCTGCATCACACTTGCGTCCAGCTCCGCCCTGCCGGTGAGGGTGCGGGCATACTCGCGCATCTCCTCCAGCATTCGGGCCACGGCACGGATGTCCTCCAGGATCTCCTCCAGGCTCCTGCGGCTGAAGCTGCGCCTTTTGTACACCGGGCAAAAGGCGCACTTGTTCCAGGGACAGTTCCGGGTAAAGCGAAGCAGGAGGCT
>CAYNCR010000122.1:0-8204 GCA_964395575.1 uncultured Desulfohalobiaceae bacterium | reverse complement strand
TAGGATTGTACACAAAGTGTCAGGCTCAGTAGTAGTTACTATCTGAAGGGAACAGAGGTCGTTATTCCGGAGCCTGTCCCGGATAGAGCCTCCCGTCCCGCAGGCGGTAGACGCTGTCGAACCCCGTGATCATACGCTCGTCGTGGGTCACGGTGATCACCGCGGCCTGTTTTTCCCTGGCGATATCCTTCAAAAGCCCCATGACCCGGTTGCCCCGCTCCGTATCCAGGGACGCGGTGGGCTCGTCCGCCAGAATCAGCTGGGGATCATTGGCCAGGGCCCTGGCGATGGCCACTCGCTGCATCTCGCCTCCGGAGAGCTGTCCCGGAAAGGATCCCGCACGATGGGCGATGTCCAGCTGCTGCAGGCGTACACAAAGTGCCAGGCTCATAGAGCGCTGGTTTGCCGGCTCAGGAAGAGGATGAAGTCGTTGAGTCGCGGGAAGATTCCGGGTTGGAAAAGGCTCGCGGGCTCAGGAGCGAGCCCAGTTTTCGAGCTTGAGCCCCTCGATGCGGGAGAAGTGCCTCTCGTTGTTGCTTACGAGAACGAGGTTGTTGGACAGAGACGTCGCCGCGATCATCAGGTCGGCGTCCTGGAGAGGGGTCCCCTTGCTTTCCAGATCCGCTTTTATCATGCCGAAGGTTTCCGAAATCGTCGCATCCACGGGCAGTATACTGAAGGCGGACTCGATACGGCGCACGCCGGCCAAGCTCGCTGCGACCCTTTCCGATTTGTATGCCCCGTAATACAGCTCCATAAGGGATACGGCGCATATGCGCAAGGGGTCGTGCTGGTGGCGCGCCAGGTTTTCGAGAACGGGTTCCCACCCTTTGAGGCTGTATATCAGAGTGTCTGTGTCGAGAAGGTACATTACAACCCATCCGAGAGTCTGCTCGAGGAGCGGCGGGCTTCCTTGATTTCTTGAACGATTTCCTCTGCGGACCTGGAATCGCCCCAGGAGCCGGCCAGAGAGAGGAGTGTCTGGGCGGCGGTTTCCTCCTGCAAAACAGATTTCCTTCGGGCCAGGTAGTTGCGAATGATAAAGAGAACCTGCTGGCTTACGGAGCGGTTTTCGTCCGCGGCCGCCTGCTTCAGCTCCTGATAGAGCTGCTTGTCGATATCCTTGATCTGGAGATTGGACATGCCTGCCCCCTGTAAAATTGTTTGGATGAATCTATCATGGTTTTTCATGAATCACAAGGGTGTGTATAAGGTGCCCGGCTCATTCCATTGGTTAATCGAATCACTCGAGGCGTGGGGCTCGGGAGTCAGGAGACATGTAGACAAAGTTCCAGGCTCATTATTCATCAACAGGGCATTCGCCAGTTTATTTAGGATTGCATCCAGACAGAGCTGGATACCCCGGTGTTCAGCGCCACGAAGGGGGCAGAAGCCGGAAAGCGGCTTCTGGGCACAAGACCTAGGGCGCTCTCTCTCCAATTAGCACAAGAACGGCCAGCCCAAGCTGGATAAGGCCAAGATCAGGGACGGGTTCGGCCAAGCTGGAGGCCAAGCTGATTGTCAGCAAGGGGCCGGTGATCATTTTCGGTGCCCTGTTCCCGGTCTTTCTTTTCCTGGCCTTCGCCATCGGACGGGATATTCCCCTGGATCATTTGGCTCCCGGGTTGATCGGCATGGCCCTGTTCTTCACCGCCTCGGCCACGACCCTCACGGTCTTTCCCTTCGAGACCAGGACCCGGACCCTGGAGCGCCTGCTTGCCTCCCCGATCCATCTGGGTACCCTGATAGCAGGCGACATCCTGGCCGCCTTCCTCTTCGGGATGCTGCTCTCCCTGATCCCGGTTGCGCTCAGCCTGACCGCGCTGGGGGCGGATCTGCATCACCCCTTCCTGCTCATCTCCGCAGTGATCCTCTCCGGCCTGTGCTTTTCCATGCTCGGCTCTCTGCTCTCCACTCCGGCCACGGATGATCCGGCCTCCATCATGACCCTGGCCAACCTGGTCAGGCTCCCGCTCATCTTTGTCAGCAGGGTCTTCATCCCCTTGCGGGAGATGCCGGTATGGGGAAGCGCGCTGTCCCGCCTCTCGCCCCTGACCTATGCCACGGAGGCCCTCAGGGGAGCCCTGGGTCAGGAGGCGGCCATAGGATCGGGCATCAGTCTGGCCATGATCTGCCTGTTCCTTGTCCTGTTCTGGCTCGCCGCGCTGCTCCTGCACAGGCGCAATATCGGGAAAAGGCTCTGGACCTGAGGAAAGATTCCGAAGAAGCGACAGGAGTCAATGCCCTTTCCCGGCGTCCTGCTCATGGGGAGTTTCCTGATCTCCCTCACCCTGGAGGTGTTTTTTGTCCTTGTAAATTTTCAGTGGTTTTGCAAAACGAGATCCTTACTTGGTACAGTCAAATAGAATGGCTCATGCTGTGGCGCGGCGGAGCAGGGTCTGAAGAAAAGATTCTTCCGCCGCGTCGTCGCGCCGTGGCGTGCAAAACTCTTTTTTCCTATCGGCGTTTCAAAGGGTGACCCATGTAGATTTTGCTACCACCTTGTGGTATACATATGAGGGATCACAAATTTTCCAAAAAGGAACTGAATAGAAATTCGCGGTAGTTATGATTCGCGCACTGGAGGTGGACCCATGCGGTTGGACAGGTGCTTGAATCCTAACATCATCAAAAAAAGGGGGAAACTAGGATCATGACACCTAAAAAGCTCGCGAATATGACTGAGGATGATATCAAGCAGGCAGTACGGGAGAAATATTCACAGGTGGCACAAGCACCTTCAGAGCATGAGTTCAATTTTCCTGTTGGCCGGAACTTCGCCGAGAGCGTGGGATATCCGCCGGAGGTGCTGGATGCCTTGCCCCGTTCAATGTCCGAGTCCTTTACCGGGGCGGGAAATCCCCAACCCTATGTAGACCCTCGGCCCGATGAGACCTTGCTCGATGTGGGATGCGGCGTGGGGCTGGATCTTTATTTTTATGCCCAAGCCATCACTGACGGACACCTTTATGGTCTGGACCTGTCCGAGAGCATGCTCTCCCAAGCCAAAGAGAACCTCCTGTCCGTCGGCTGTGATAACATAACATTCCTGTGCGCGCCTGCGGATGATATCCCGCTGCCCGATGAGTCGGTGGATATTGTGACGGCTAACGGCATCTATAACCTGTCGCCTGATAAAGAAGCGGTCATGCGTGAAGCATATCGTGTGCTCAAACCGGGAGGACGGACCATCTTTGCTGAAATCGTGCTCAAGGCCGCTATACCTGAAGAAGTCCGCACTAGTGTCGACGACTGGTTCCGATGTATCGGCGGGGCGTTGCCGGAGCAGGACTTCCTGGGCCGTATGGAAAATATCGGATTCCGCTCAGCGCAAGTTCTTTGGAAGGGACGGAATGCGCGGACCGGTCATGAGCTTGCCGAAGCCGCCGTCATTCGAGCCGGGAAATAAGTCGAGATGCCGCATTTCCCATGTCGTAGCATAACAGTATTGCAGGTGGGGAATGATACAGCATACCAACTCGTTTACAGAATATGCTGCCGAAGATGACGGGGGTGATTTGGTTGAAGGCCGAGATATTTTTATGTGCGAGGAGGTTAAATGAACTCACCTTTGGAACAACATAAGGATTATGAAGGGTCTTCTGTATTTACAGCAGAAGGATTATTACGAGAGGCCCGTCGGCAAAATAATATACCCTTGGGGTCTGTACCTGAAATATGTCTGCTGGATCCGGATGGTGATCTCTTTAAAGAACTGAAGGAAAACGATGCAGCGCCGAATCCGTATTGGGCCTGTTATCACACCGAGATGATGGAACTGGTCACGCCGACCGCCACAATCGGTGTTGTGGGCGGCGCGGTGGGTTCATCGTTTGCCGTGCTCGTGGCCGAAGAGTTGTTCGCTTCGGGATGTCGTCTGCTGCTCAGTGTCACTTCCGCAGGTCAAGTTGTGCCTGTCTGTGATCCGCCCTATTTTGTCCTGATCGAACGGGCCTTGCGAGACGAGGGTACCAGTCACCATTATGTACCGCCGCACTTTTATGCGCGCTGCAGCACCGAGTTACTGGCATTGGCTGATGGATTGGAGGCCGGCGAACCGCGCGTCGTACGCGGCGGCGTGTGGACCACTGATGCCCCATTTCGCGAGACCGAGCAAGCACTTGCTTTCGCCCACTCGGAAGGATTGCTGGCGGTAGAGATGGAAGCGGCTGCGCTCTATGCTTTCGCCGAAGCCCAGGATTGTGCAGTCCTCTGTTTCGCGCATGTAACCAACTGCATGGCCACGGTGGAACACGATTTCGAGAAAGGTGAAGCTAGCGGGAATAAGACAGTGACAAATCTGGTGGAGCATATCGCGGCAAAATTCTATCAAGGTTCCCCATAAAAAGGCAGTATTCGTCATTGAACACAAAGTGCTAGGCTCATTAGTAGTTGATTGGAGCAGGCTGATCGCCATCGATCAGCCTGCTAGAGACGGTCACAGGGGTGGCGGGGATACGCCCTGGAGTCGAAGGCTCTACCTTGATGCAATAACATACAGGCAGGGCATGAGAAACAGGGCCACCACGATCTCCATGCCCAAGCCCCCTATGGCGGCTACCGCCATGGGCTGAAGCATGGCTCCGCCCTGGCCCAGGTTGAGCGCGAGCGGCAAAAAGCCCATCATGGTGGTGATGGTGGTCATCACGCGCGGGCGGAACCGGATTCTTGCCGCCTGGATAATGGACTCCACCTTCCCCAGCCCTTGATCCTCCCGGATATCCCCGGCAAAGGTCAGCAGCAGCACACCGTCGTTGACGGTGATCGCGATGACCACCAGGATGCCGATGACCACCGTCGCGCTCAGGAGCACCCCGCTCAGGAAGAGAAAGTACACCGCGCCCGCGATACAAACGGGAACGCTGCCCAGGATCAGGGTCGGCAGCTTCAGGCTGTTGAACTGCACGGTGAGGATGATGAAGGAGAAGAACAGGGCGAAGGCCAGAACGGCCAGCACCGTGTCCTTCATCTCGGACATCAGCTCCGCCCGTCCGCCGAAGCTGAGCTCGTAGCCCGCGGGCCGGTCCACGTCGGCCAGCGCGCTGCGCACCCGGCTGACCGCACCCGCCAGATCGCCGCCGGTCATGTCGGCTTCCACTGTCACCTGTTTGGCCTGATTCTCTCGGATAATCTCCACTGGTCCGGTTGCCGGAACGACTTCCGCCACATCCCGCAGCCTGAGCGTCTTGCCCCGCTCGGTTCTCAGGGGGAGGTCGGCCACGGCATCGCGGCTGTCGAGCCCCGCCTCAGGAACCAGTACCCGGATGTCGAAATATTCCGAGCCCTCTCGATAGCGCGTGGGGACCGTTCCGGTAATCAGGGTTCGCAAGGACTCGGCCACCTCGGAGACCGAGACGCCCAGCTCGGCGGCTTTGCTGCGGTCGATCCGCACCTGGTATTCCGGCCGGGTGAGATCCATGGAGACGTATACATTGGTCAGCCCTTGCCTGTCCCGCATGATATCGGCAGTACGCTCGGCCAGCCTGGAGAGCTCCCCGGTGTCCTGCCCGCTTATTTCCACCGTGAGATCCGAGGCGTGGCCTCCCTTGATGCCCTTGATAGGGCTTTGCTTGGCCATGGCCTTGACCCCGGGCAAAGGCATCTCCCGCACCTTTTTGCGCAGGCTCCGCACGTACTCCGCTGTGCTCACCTCCCGCTCGGCCCTGGGAACGAGCTGGATGTCCAGCTGTCCCTCGTTGGAGATCTCGTAGGTGTAGAGCCCGCGGACCTGTCCGCCGCTGAGACGAAAGATGCTGTCTATCCTGGGATCGTCGCTGATTCGCTCTTCTATCTTGGACCGCGCCCGGTTGGTTTCCTGCACCGAAGCCCCCACGGGGAGCTTGACTTTGACCATGAGCTGCCCGTCGTCCATGAGCGGCAGGAACTCGGTTCCCACCCGCCCGAGCAGCAGGAACGCGCCGGCGAGAATCCCCAAAAATGCCAGCAGAGTCGCCCAGCGGGCCCGCAGAACCTTGTCCAAAGCCCATCCATAGGCCTGGGTGACCCTGTCGAAGAAACGCTGGAAGCGTGTCTTTTGGCGGGGAAGCCGGCCTCCGTCCAGCAGGGTGGCCGCCAGCATGGGCGTTACCGTGACCGCGACGAGGAGGCTGATCACCACGATACCCGCCATGACCAGAATGAGCTCCCGGAAGAGCACGCTGATCAGCCCCGGCACGAGGAGAAAGGGCACGAAGAGGGCCAGAAAGGACAGCGTGGCCGCGAGGATGGCCGGACCGACCTCGTCGGTGGCGCGCACCGACTGCGGGGCGATGTCTTCCCCCGGGCTCTCGCGGCGGAGACGGCTGATATTCTCCAGAACCACGATGGAGTTGTCCAAAACCACCCCTATGGCGACCACCAGGCCGCCAAGGGAGAAGATGTTCAGCGAGAAGCCGGCCACCTTCATCAGGCCAAAATTCACCACCATGGTCAGGGGCAGGGCCACACCCATCACGATTACCTGCCGGATGCTGCCGAGAAAGAGATAGACCACGATGATGAGCAGGGCCGCGGCCCCGATGGCGGCGTTTCGCACGCCGTCAATGGACTGCTGCACGTAGGCGGCCTGATTCTCCACGTAGCTGATCCGCAGCTCCTGGGGAAAGGCGGATTTGAGCTCCGAGATCCTTTGCTCCACCGCCCGGGCCACCTCAACTGTGTTGGCCTCGGCCTCCTTGAGGACAGACAGCTTCACGCAGTCCTCGCCGTTAAACCGGGTGACGACCCGCACGTCCTCGTGCGCGTCGCTGACTTCGGCGATGTCGTCGAGATGGATCTTGTTCTGCCCCGAGCGGGCGATCAGGACGGAGCGGATGTCATCCAGGGAGTCGAACTTGCCCGTGGTTCTGGCAATGATCTCCCGGCTGCCCACGGTGACCCGTCCCCCTGTTTTTTCCACGTTCTCCTCGCGGAGCTTCTGCAGGACGTTCCCCAGGCCCAGGCCGTATTTTTCGATTGCAGCCACGTCCAGCTGGATCCGAATTTCTCGTTCCAGCCCCCCGACGATCTCCGTCCCCGCCACGCCCTTTACGGACAGGACCCGATCCTGCAGCCAGTTATCAGTCCACTCCCGCACCCGGACCGGCCCCCAGCGCTCGGAGCTGATCGCCACCTGCATCACCGGGAGCTGGGAGGGGTCGGCCTTGAACACGAAGGGCTCTTCCGCGTTGTCCGGCAGATCCGGCTTGGCCCGGGTCAGGGCCGCCTGCACGTCCTGGAAGGCCACGTCGGTGTCCGTTCCGTAGTCGAAGTTGACGTTGAGGGCGTAGAGACCGGTCCTGGAGGTGGATTCCAGGGAATCCAGGTTGTCCACCGTGGCCATGAGGCGCTCCACGGGGTCGGCTATATCTGTGTCGATTTCCTCTGGCGTAGCGCCGGGCCACTTGATCTGTACCTTGACCAGCGGATAGGTGACATCCGGCAGGAAGTCGACTGGCAAGCGCCACAGACCGTAAAGGCCAAGCACCACCAGGGCCAGGACAATGGCGCTGGTGGCCAGACGCCGGCTGACGGAGTATCCGGTTATCCTCATTGCCTATCGCCCTTGTCTTCTTGCCCGCCGGCTCCGTCCTGCTCGCTATCGCTCTTGGATTGCCGGCTTTCTTCCACGCTGTTTGTTATGCGGACCGGAGCTCCGTGTTTCAGCCCGTCGCTGCCCGCCACGACCACCTGGTCACCGGGGTGGAGGCCTCTTGTAATCTGAACGATACGTTCCTTCTCGATACCCGTTTCCACGGTCCGCTGCTTAGCTTTGTCCTCTTCAACCACAAAAGCGACCTTGCTGCCGTCCGGCATCTCCTGAACCGCCTCAACCGGAACGATGACCGCGCTTTCCACGGACTCCAATTGCAGTGTGACTCGGGCGAACTGACGGGGCATCAGGTCCTGGACCCGGTCAAGCTCCGCTTCCACGGTTCGGGTGTGCATGTCGTCATCCAGGGAAGGGTAGACCCGGGATATCTCTCCCCGCAAAGTCCGGCCCGGCAGGGCATCCAGTCGAGCTTTGACCGTAAGCCCCTGTTTCACAGCGGCAGCATGGGCTTCGGGCACGCTGAAACGCACCATGAGGGAATCGGGATCGAACATCTCAATCAGCGGACTCCCGGGGGTGGCCAGGTCTCCCTTACGGACATGGACCTTGTCGATCACTCCGTCGAAAGGGGCCTGGAGCAGGCATTCCTCCAGATGGGCCCGGGCCAGCTCGA